>DATCIC010000386.1:0-2561 GCA_036508025.1 Rhodoferax sp.
TACTCAAGTGAGCCATTGCGCTGATCCTGGTCCAGCTCGGGAATCAGCAGGCTGAAGTTTTGTCCGACCAGCTCGATCCCGCTATAGCCAAACATGCGCTCAGCGGCCGGATTCACGGTCTTGATCATGCCGCCGCGAGCATAAATGGTGATGATGCCATCCACCACGGTATTGAGAACAGTCTGGATCAGGGCCGTACTGTCGCGCAGGGCTTGTTCCGCCGCATATTCCTCGGTGACGTCACGAAACACCAGCACGGCACCGATCACTTGTCCGTCGCGGTCGCGAATCGGTGCGCAACTGTCGGCAATATCACACTCGCTACCATCGCGTGCAATCACAACCGTGTGATTGTCCAAGCTTTGAATCGTGCCATGGGCCAGGGTTTGCGCAACGGGAACGTTAGCGCTCAGCCGGGTTTCCTTGTTGATGATGTGAAAAATCTCGTCCACCGGGCGACCGCTGGCCTGCGCTTGCGTCCACCCGGTGAGCCGCTCGGCCAGGGGATTGAGCAGCGTCACGCGCGCAGCGGCATCGGTGGCAATCACGGCGTCCCCAATGGAATGCAGCGTCACAGCGAATTTTTCCTCGCTTTCCCGCAGGGTCTGGTTGGCCTGCTGCAGCTGTTGATTGGTCCACTCTTGTTCCTCAAGCAGATGCCGACGCTCTGCTTCAACCTGCTTGCGCGCGGTGTTGTCGGTGCCGATCAACAAGTAACCGATGACGGCGCCGCGCGCATTGCGCAAGGCAGTGACCGACACGATGGCCGGGAAACGGCTGCCGTCTTTGCGGATGTAGGTCAGCTCGTAAATATCTTCAATACCGCGCGAGGCTTTGAACACCAAGGCCTCGAAACCCGGCGCAATGGCTGTTTCAAGTTCAACGCTCAATTCGGTGGCACGTAAGATCAATTCCTGCGGATCAGAGATATCGGCGGGCGTTATTTTGTTCAGGACGTCGGCGGCGGCATAGCCCAGCATGCGCTCGGCGCCGATATTGAAAATCTGAATGACGCCCCGTTCATCGGTGGCAATACTCGAAAAATTGGCGCTATTGAGAATCGCGTTCTGCAAGGCCCCGGTTTTGAGCAAGGCCTCCTGTCGCCTGAACTCGGTGAGGCCTTCCGGCGTGCCTGCGACAGGCTTGGGCAAGTCAGGGGTAGGGTCAGTTTTTAACATGGTCAATATGGGTTACAGCGCGCATGAGCATAGCGACCCAGCTTGCGCTGTTCCGTGCGTTATCGAACATAAGAAGGCAATCTCATGAAGCGGGTCAATGGGGTTTTTTTAGCGCTGGCGAACATCGCCCAGCAAACGATCGTATTCACTTTTAACCACGCCGTAGCATTCACACACGCGCGACTCCAGCCCCGGGCGGTCTAGCACCGTGATGTGGCCGCGGCGGTAGCGAATGCACTGCGCTTGCTGCAAGTGCCCGGCGGCGGTGGTGATGCCTTCACGGCGCACGCCGATCATGCTGGCAATCAATTCCTGCGTCATGGTCAGCTCGGTCGAGGGCAAACGGTCCAGCGTTGCCAACAGCCAGCGGCACAACTGCTGCTCCACCGAATGGTGCCGATTGCAGACTGCAGTTTGGGACATCTGCGTCATCAAGGCCTGGGTGTAACGCAGCAGCAAACGCATCATCGATCCAGCACGATTGAATTCTTCCAGCAGCAAGAGCCCTTTCAACCGGTACCCGCTGCCGCCCATCTGCACCGTGGCCCGGCTGGTCGTGCTGTTGCCGCCCAGGAACAGCGAAACGCCCAGCATGCCCTCATTGCCAACACCCGCAATCTCGGCCGGGGCGCCATCCTCTGTCATATATTGAAGCGACGCAATGGCCGTGGTTGGAAAATAGACGTGCTGCAACTGGCCACCGGACTCATAAAGCACGTCGCCCAGCAACATGGGAACCAACTCCAATTGGGGCGCGAGGCGCTCCAACTCAGCTGTCGGCAGAGCAGCGAGAAGGTGGTTTTGAGTGGGGCCCCGCGGCAAATTCATATGCAGTCTCCGAAAGAGCGCCAAAGCGGCATGGGCATAGCGCGATCATAACTGCGCGCGGCCGGCTCGGACCGGCGCCGTCCGCCAGGAAGCTGGCGCTTCAGCCGCCTCCCGCCTCGATAGTGCGTGGCAGCTTGTATCTCAATGTAAACAGTGGTAACTGTTTGGCTCTATGTGCGCCAACGCACCAATCCTATTTTGTTGCATCCTGATACTCCAACCCGTCCTGCACTGCACTGCACTGCTCAACAGCGAAGTTACAGAACCTTTGTTTTTGCACCGGCCCTTGGCCAGTCAATCACATTGATGGTTACTTTATTTATCAACACAGGAAAACAGATGAACACATTTAATAACAAGGTCGCGCCATGGTTTGTGGCAACGCTACTGGTCACGGCTCTGGCCGGATGCGGCGGCGGCGGCGGCGATCAGGGGGTTGGGTTTGCAGGCGCAAGCAAGAGCGTGCTGGCGACGTCTGCCGTTCAGGCCCGCGCGCCGGATGCCTTTGCCACCGGTGTCACGGTGAATTCGGCGACGCCCACGGATGGCGCCACC
>DATCIC010000387.1:0-3503 GCA_036508025.1 Rhodoferax sp.
GCGCTCAAGTCTTACAAGACCGAAGGCAAGGCGCTGTGGGGTCGTGGCAACCCCATCATGGGCGGCGTGGCCAAGCAATTCTCCAATGCGGAGCTGAAAGAACTCGCCAGCTACGTCAGCTCACTGCCGAGTGTGCTCAAAACCCTGCCGCAAACCAAGTTCAAGTAAAGCCCGGCTCGCATCAAAAAGCCGCTTTGCTCAAAAGCGGCTTTTTTGGCCTCTGTCAGTCCTGCGTGGCGCGGTGTTGCACGCAGGCAATGTAAGACGCACCATCGGGCGGACGCCCTGCGCGCTGACTCTCCCAGATCATCTGGCCCAGGCATTCCATGACCTCATGGTGCGCCAGGTGCAAGGAATCGAGCCGGTGCGTGAGCAACTCCACCGCCTGGCGAATGCCGCGCGGCTGGTCAATGCTGCACTGCTCGCTGATGGACAGGTGCATCGACAAATGAAGAAACGCATTGGTCTGGCCGTCCTCAGTCGCCTGCATGCCCGCCAGGGCAGCGTCTACATCAGCGAACTCAGCGTGGTACTCGGGGTGCTCATCCATCCACAGGCTCGCCAGTGTTTCGATAGCTTCCATCGGTTGACCGGCCTGCGCTTTGGCATAGATTGAACAAAGAAATCGGCGGACATCCGCTTGCGAGGGTGAAAACATAGTGGGCCATATTGTCGCGCCCTGTCGCCCGCTTTGCAGCTGCCTGCAACGGTATCGGGTAAAAATGCAGGCCTTTAGCTTTACCCGGGACCATCACCATGCGCCAAGCCTTCATCTGCGATGCCATTCGCACCCCCTTCGGCCGCTACGCGGGCGCTCTGAGCAGCGTGCGCACCGACGACCTGGCGGCGATCCCGCTGCGGGCGCTACTGGCGCGCAACCCCACGGTTGACTGGCAGGCCATCACCGATGTCCTCTTGGGCTGCGCCAACCAGGCCGGCGAAGACAACCGCAACGTGGCCCACATGGCGTCCTTGCTGGCGGGCCTGCCGCTGGAAGTGCCGGGTGCCACCCTCAACCGCCTGTGCGGCTCGGGCCTGGATGCTTTGGGTACCGCAGCCCGCGCCATCAAAGCGGGAGAAGCTACGTTAATGATAGCTGGCGGGGTAGAGAGCATGAGCCGTGCGCCCTTCGTCATGCCCAAGATGGAAGCCGCCTTCAGTCGCACCAACACGGTCTACGACAGCACCATCGGCTGGCGTTTCATCAACCCGCTGATGAGAGAAAAATACGGTGTGGACAGCATGCCCGAGACTGCCGAGAACGTGGCCACCGAGTACAAGATCGAGCGCGCAGCGCAGGACCGCATGGCGCTGGCCAGCCAGATGAAAGCCGTGGCCGCGCAACAAGCCGGTCACCTGGCGCGCGAGATCACAGCGGTGACGATTGCGCAGAAAAAAGGCGCAGCATTGGTCATTGACACCGACGAGCACCCGCGAGAAACCAGCCTGGAGGCCTTGTCCAAGCTCAAGCCGATCGTGCGCCCCGACGGCACGGTCACCGCGGGCAATGCCAGCGGCGTCAACGATGGCGCCTGCGCCCTGCTGCTGGCTGATGAAGCCACAGCCGCCAAAAACGGGCTGACACCCAAGGCGCGCGTGGTCGGCATGGCCACGGCTGGCGTACCCCCGCGTCTGATGGGCATCGGCCCGGCCCCGGCAACGCAAAAGGTACTGGCACTCACCGGCTTGACGCTGGCGCAACTCGATGTGATTGAGCTCAATGAGGCGTTTGCCGCCCAGGGCCTGGCGGTGCTGCGCCAGCTCGGACTGCAGGACGACGACCCGCGCGTGAACGCCTGGGGCGGCGCCATTGCGCTGGGTCACCCGCTGGGCGCCTCCGGTGCGCGCCTGGCCACCACAGCGGTCAACCAGTTGCATCAAAGCGGCGGCCGCTACGCGCTGTGCACCATGTGCATTGGGGTTGGGCAGGGCATCGCCGTGATCCTGGAACGGGTTTAGTCTCACCTAGTTTCGATAGCGAGCTATGTATATTCGACGGGGGCTACAGGCCGTTTTGTTATAAATTTAGCGCCAACGGCGACACGCCCGAAAAGCGCAATGCAAACGCCACCGTTGCGGCCAGTTCCACCAGCAGCCGCAGGGTCTCGCCCCAAAATTGAATATTGTTCATGTCAGGATTTTTGCGCCATGGCCTTGCCCTTTCCGTTTCCCTTCATCGCCGACCCGTTTTTCTATGCAGTCACCATCCCCGCCGTGCTCTTGCTGGGGGTGAGCAAGAGCGGCTTTGGCGCCGGCTTTGGCTCGCTGGCGGTGCCGATGATGGCCTTCGCAGTCACGGTGCCGGAGGCGGCCGCCATTTTGATGCCGGTGCTGCTGCTGATGGACATCCTGGGCATGGCGGCCTTTCGCAAAGACTTTGACCTGAAATTGCTGAAGTTTCTGATCCCGTTCGGGCTGATTGGCATCGTGATCGGGGCGCTGCTGTTCAAGCTGCTCGACGCCCACACCGTGGCGGGTCTGGTGGGCCTGTTTACGCTGGCGTTCCTGGCGCAGCGCCTGCTGTTTCCGCCCCAACCCGACAGCGCGCCACCACCCAAATGGCTGGGCGCGCTGCTGTCAGCCACCTCAGGTTTCACCAGTTTTATTGCCCACGCGGGCGGCCCGCCGATCAACGCTTATGTGATTCCACTGCGCTTGTCGCCTTTGAGGTTCACCGCCACCATGGCCTTCTTTTTCTTTGTGATCAACCTGGCCAAATGGATTTCGTACGCTTGGCTGGGCCTGCTCGACACGCGCAACATGGCGACCTCATTGGTGTTGCTTCCCTTCGCACCGATGGGCGTCTGGTTGGGGGTGTGGCTGGCGCGGCGCATCAACCCGGTACTGTTTTATCGCCTGATCTACCTGGGCATGTTCCTGACCGGCACCAAACTGGTGTGGGATGCGCTGCGCTAATTGCTTCAAAATAAATAGCGTATAAGTCAATAAGGACGGGGGCTACAGCCTGTTTTCTTGCATAAGAAATCTAAAGCGACCGTCTGGCCGCTTTTCCCCTGTCTACTGCCATCAGTCGTCTACGACTATCTCCAGCTCGGTCACCAGCACCACGTCGCCGGCCAGGGTACCCTTGAGCTTGACTTTCACATCCTTGGCAAGCTTAGCCGCTGTGCCGAGGCTCATAGACGCCGCAGTGGCATCACAACGCTGACCACGCACCACAAAATCTGCCAGTCTTGTGAATGCGTCAATCACGCCCTCAATCTCGACAGTCCGCAATGTTTGCGCGTCTTCAAGCTCCACCTCGGTTGCCATCAGCGCCCCCGCCTGCCAACTGCCTTTTACCTCCAGTCGGCTACCCACTTTGATCTGTGCACTTAAGGGCGCAATAGCGCTGGCGTCCACCACAATGTTGCCCAGCATGAAACGGTTAGCCGTCGGAGTGTCGGTCACGAAGCCTTCAATTTCGATCTCCCCTTTTGACTGCATCGCAAGCACCGAACCCTGCACGTCGACACGCTCAATTTGCAGACTGGTGCCTGCAG
>DATCIC010000388.1:0-4112 GCA_036508025.1 Rhodoferax sp.
CCGCAGCCGCCGGGGCCTGACCGGTCATGGCCGCGCGCAAGGTGGCGGCCAGTTTGGTGGCGTCGGCATTCTTGAGGTAGACCACATAAATATTGCCCGCCTCGCCATTGATACCAGGCGCTGGCGGCTGGTCAAGCTTGCTCACCAGCGACTTCACCAGGGCCACCCGGGCCGGGTTGGCGGCGCGCAAGATCAGCGCGTTGGAGCGCGGTTCAGCCACCAAAATGGTCTTGAAAGAGGTGTCGGCCTGGCCCGGCGCCGTGCCGACACCGGCAGACTCCACCAGCCGCAGCACCAGCGGTGCCAGATCAGTCGCAATGGCGTATTTGAGCGGCAAAATCTCGACGTCGGTGGCATTGGACACATCGACAGCGGCAATGATGCGCGCCATGCGGCGCAGGTTGTCGGCGTAGTCGGTGATGACGAGCGAATTGGTGCCGGGGTTGACGTTGATGGTGTTGTTGGGGCTGATCAACGGGCGCAGCACCGCCACCAGATTGTTGGCGGACTCGAAATTGAGCTTGAAGATCTGCGTTGTGATCTGGTTGCCCAGCGCACCACCGATGGCCGCATCGCTGACCGTCACGGCGCCACTTTGCAGCTTGGCATCGGCCTCGGGCACCACCTTGTACAGGCCAGCCGACTCCACCATGGTGAAGCCCTGCAGGCGCAGCGCCGACTGGAACTGGTTCATAGCGGCGCGGCGGCTAACCGGCTTGTCCGTGACCAGTGTCAAGGTGCCCTTGACGCGCGGATCCACCACCACATTGGTGCCCGTGATGGTCGCCATGGTGCGTGCAACGGCCTCGATATCGGCGTTGCTGAAGTTCAGGGTAACGGCTTCGCCCGGCCTCGCCACGGCGCTGGCCTGTGCCAGTAAATTTATAGGAAATAGGGCTGTAGCCCCCGTCAGTATTGCGTAAGCAGCTATTGAATAAATAGCATTTTTAGGTTTAATGGGGGCGCGAAGTTTCATACCGATTCAACCTACTTTGATGATGGCGCGGGCGCCGTCGCGCCGGCCGATGATATTGAGAAGATTAGACAGCGCGTCCAGCCGTTCCGGCGTGGCGCTGGCGATACCGTCAAACCGCAGTCTGGCGCCCACCCACTGGCCGGTGCCTGACAATTGTAGGGCCCCTTCGAGGGTGCTCAAACCCAGGGTCGACGTCGCACCCCCGCTCAAAGTGACGCGGTAGCTGCCCATGGGTTTGAGCGTGGACAGGCGTGACGACATGTGCAAGGCATCAAGCTGGGCGCGCCCACTGAGCAACATCCGCCCCGCCGCCCATTGCGCTACGAGTCCGTGCGTCGACAAGCTCAACTGACCTTCGGGCTGTACCGTATTCCACGGCGTGCCGAGTCCGGTCAACCACTGCGCCGGCCACTGCGACTGGCTGTCGGCCAGCGCCAGCCTGGCCCCGCCCCAGCGGGGTTGCAGGCTCAAGCGCCACGACTGCTGCATACAACAATCAGCATTCAGCTCAGCCGCCAGCCCAACCCAGCTCGGGCGCAGCCGCCACGTCAGGCGTCCGGGCAAGGTGGCCGCATCGATGCTGCCGGCGCCGCCCGTGAGCGTGAGCCGGGCCGAGCCGTCCCAGACGGTGCCTCGCGCATCACTCAGCAGCACCCGCTCCTGCAAGCCCTGTTGCACCGCGACGACCAGCCAGCGCGCCGGTGCATTGAGCAACAACGCCAGCACCAGCCCCAGCAGCGACCCGGACAGCGCCCAGGACCAGGGGGCCGTGAGTGGCAATGCGCTTGGTGCGCTGGTTCGGGGCCGGCTTCGGGCTGGCGTTCTCAAGGTGGTTTGGCGGCGGAACATGGCGCGGGCGGGTTGGGTCTGGTGTCTCAGCGCGCGCTCAAGCTGAGCACCAGCGTGCCGTTCCAGCCGCCTGGCGCACCGCCCGCCACCGCAGCACCGCGCACCAGCCGCGCCTCACTCGGCACGGCGCGCGCATTCAGGCGCACCTGCGCCAGCCATTGCGCCAACGCGTCGGCGGAAATCCCTTTAAAGCTGAGCGTCACGCGCTCGCCCGTGACCGCCAGTTGCGCCGTGGCGCCCAGCGGCTTGACCGAGGCCTCCAGCAAGCGCCGCGCATCCGCAAAGCTGAGCGGCGGCTGAGCTTGCAACACTTTGGCCTGCGCCTGCAGGCGCTGCATCTGTTGCCATTGGGCGTCCAGCACAAGGCGTTGCTGCTGGGCCGCCTTCAAGGTCGCCAGGGCCGGCGCCAGGGTCAGGCTCCACAGCAAGGTCAGCACCATCAGCGCCAGCACGGCCAGCAACAGGCGCTGCTCGCGGCGCGCCACCAGGCGCCAGCGCGCCTGCAGTTCGGACAGCATTTTCATAAGCCAGCCCCCTGTTTGATCACCACATTGTCACCCTCGACGTTGACGGTATACCCTTGCGGTTTGAGTTGGAGAGAGATCGCCGTGACCTGCTCCGCGTTGAGCGTGAGGCCCTTCAGGCGGACTTCACCTGCTATATATTCTATAGCTCCTTGTACAGTAGCGACGGGGGCTGCAGCCCCAAAAGCCCCCAATATGCTCTCCAGGTCGCGACCCGATGGGGCACCGCTGGCCTGTTGCAAGGTAGCCACCTCACGCGCCATCTGGGTCGGCGCATCCACCACCACGCGCACCTGGGGGAATGTGGTGGTCAGCACGGCCTGAATGGCCTGGCGCTGGCTGTTGAGCAAGGACTTTTCCTTCCAGGCCCAGGCATTCAGACCCGCCAGGTTGATGACCAGCAGCGCCAGCAAAGCCAAACGGGCGGCACGCCAGCGCGGCGCGCTAAGCAGGCTGCGCGCGGCAACCGACCAACGCTTCCAGGTTCTGGCGCTCTGGGACGTCACCAGGTCAAACTGTGCCAGGTCCCAGGCCGACTGCGCCGCCTGCAACTGGCGCTGGGCACTTTGCTGCAGCGTGACCGGGCGCTGGAACAGCGCTTCAGCCAGCGCCACCACGGCAGGCTCGGCCACCACATTTTTTTCTTCAGACCCAGCAAGCAGCGCGATTGCGTCCCGCGACAAGGGCAACACGGCGACGCTGCCCTGGGCGGCGCCCACCAGATAGGCTGCGTCGGCCTCACCCGTCACGTAAAGCGTGTCCTTGAGCGCCTGCGGCGTGAACTCGGGCACGATGCGACTGACCGCACGCCCGGACTGCTCCAGCACCTGCAAGGCCGCTCGCAACCAGGCCCGCTCACACACCGCCACCCACACCGGCGCATCGGTGGGCGGCTGGGGCTCCAGCGCAAAATGCAGTTGCTCGGTGTCGTCGAGCAGACGGTCTTCCAGCAGCCCATCAAGCACAGCACGCACGCGCAAGGCGCCACCGTCCTGAAACAGTCTCCGCCCCAACGTGCCCTTGGGCAGCTGCACCTGGTGCCAGGACAGGCGCTGCGCGCTCACCAACGCCACAACCTCGCCGTCGGCTTTGCCGACCAGGGGCAACAGCGCCAGCGGAGCGCGCGACTGCTCGGCCACCGTGCTGCCATCGCGGGTCAGCACGTAGTCATACAAGGCAGCCACGTCAAGCGGCTCGGCAGGTAGGGTAACGATCAGGGTGGTCATGGGTGCTGGTTGGTCCGTGTCGGCGGTCATTGTAGAGTGGGGGAGCTGCTCGCCACGCGTTGCCGGGATAGCGTTTTTACGTCCAGCCCGTCGCGCTGCACCACAGAGACCTCTTGCACCGTCGACTGGTCGATGCGCAGGTTACCGCGCACTTCAAAGAAGCGCGACGACACGCTGTGCAGCGCCTCAGTGAACTGCGCTGAGGTCTTGCCGCTGATTTTGCTGGCATCACTCAAAGTAGCCAGGTAGGTGGCATTGCGCGCCTGCACCAGACGATGGGCGTCGGCCAGGTCAAAGCCCTCGACGCAGGCGTAAATCACTTCGGCCGGGGCGGTGTTGAGGTTGACCGGTGTGCGCACCGGCAAAATCGTAATGAACGGGCGCAGCACGGCAATACTGCGCGCCGACAAGCCAAACCAGGCCAGTTGGTCAATCGTTTGCGGCCACAACGTGACGTTAGCCGCATCCGATTCGGACGCGGCAACGACTGGGGCGCCGGCAACGACTGGGGCGCCGGCGCCGGCCGCCGGTGCCGGC
>DATCIC010000389.1:0-2154 GCA_036508025.1 Rhodoferax sp.
TGACCTCGCAAGCCTTGTCGGCGGCGCCCGCGATCACGCTTAAGCCTTGCGGAATGCCGGTGGCCAATGCCGCCTCCGCGCTGACTTGGCCGATGGTGGTCCCTGCAGGCACCAGCTCGGGCAACATCGCGGCGGTAATCGGCATGGCCTGCCATTTCCAGTCGTGTTTGGCGGCCCAACAACCCTTTTTGTAGTCGAACGGGATGTAACCCACCTGGGAGGCGACCGAGTCGACAAAGCGGCCGGTAAAGCGGTAGTTGAGGTAGCCCGACAGCAGCAGGTATTTATCGGTCTTGGCCCACAGTTCAGGCTGATGCTGCGCGATCCAGTTGGCCTGGGCTTCGCGTTGAAAAAAGCGCACGGTCTCACGCATGCCAATGGCGCGAAAGGCGGCGTCCCACCACCAAGCCAACTTGGGCAACTGGTCGGCGCGGCGCTGGTCCAGCCAGATCATGGCCGGGCGCAAGGGCTGGCCGTCTTTGTCCAGCGCGATGGTGGTGCCGCGCTGGGTGGTGATGACCACGCCTGCAATCGCGCTCTTGGGCACGGTGGTGACGGCCCACAGGCGCTGGCAAGCGTCGCACAGGGCTTGCCAGAAGGCCTCGGGGTCGTTCTCCATCCAGCCCGGCTGCGGTGACTGGTAGCTGGCGATAGTGACCTGTGCCTTGTCCACCAGATTACCCTGCAAATCAAAGAGTAGGGCGCGTACGCTCTGGGTGCCGTTGTCGATGGCGAGAAGGTAGGTCTTGCTCATGGGGCTCAATCAGTTGAGGACAGAGCTGGCCTGCTGCGCAGGATGCGGTCTGTCCCGCAAGGTATCACGAGTGGGTCGGGCGCTTGATAGTGTGCGGCAATCAGCGCGCGGTAGCGCTCGATCTCGGTTTGCCATTGGGTATCGCTCCACAGCAAATGCGGCTCGCACAGTGCGCGGATGCGCGCCAGATGGTCCAGGCCACCACGCGGCAACAGAATGCCCAGCCGCGTACGGCGCAGCAGCAGATCGTCCAGATGCACGACCGCTTCATGCTGGGCCGCTACAGTGAGCTCCAGCCACAGGGTGTTGGTGCCGGGAATGGTTTGCAGGTCGGCCTCAGTCGCCTGAAGGCTTAATTCCCCCGCACGATAGCCATAGCGCGCCGCCAGCCGGTGACGCACAGAAGCGCTCCAGCGCGGGTTCAGCTCACCCACTGATGTGAACATGATGGCATCGTCGCGCGCAAAGGGCTTGCCCACGTGCGGTGCCCCCAGTGCCAAGGCGTCCTGCGCCATCAACCGAAAGGTGGTGAGCTTGCCCCCGGTCAGCGTGATTAGGCCCGATTCATTGAGCACCACATGGTCCCGCGCGGCTTGGGACGCAGAACCCGTGCCGTCATCCACTACCGGACGCACGCCCGCGTAACAAGCGCTGATATCGGCAGCGCGCAAGGCTGCAGCGGGGAACTGGTCGTTCACCGCCGCCAGCAGGTAGTCCACTTCTGGTGGCGTGATGGAGGCCTCCACATCCAGACTCTGGCGGTGATCCAAATCGGTGGTACCGATCAGCGTGGCGCCCTCCCAGGGGTAGAGGAATACGGGACGGCCGTCTTTGGGGTGCATCAGACTGATGGATTGCGCGACGGGCAGACGCCAGAACGGCACCACCAAGTGACTGCCGCGCAAAGGGCGCAGCATGGGCTTGCCGCCCACCGCCCCACGCAGCCGGTCCGCCCAGACGCCGGTGGCGTTGACCACGGCTTTGGTTCGCACCTGAAACTGCTGATTGGTGAGCACGTCTTGCACCGTGATGCTGGATACGCAACCCGCATCAAGCTGCAAGCCAAGTGCGCTCACGTAGTTCAACACCAGTGCCCCGTCGCGCTGCGCCTCCATCAGCACACGCCACACCAGACGCGCATCGTCGGTCTTGGCGTCCTGGAATACCAGCGCGCCGCGCATTTTGGGCGGTGCCAAGCGGGGGGCGAGCATCTGCACCTCGGCCAGATCGGCCCAGCCGTGGCTGCGAAGACCTGCCATCAGGTCGTACACCATCAAGCCGAGTTGAAACAGCCAGCGCCCGGGTTTGCGCCCTTTGCAATCGGCAAACAAGAAGCTTTGCGGCTCAATCAGTTCTGGCGCCTCGCGCATCAGCCGCTCGCGCTCGCGTACCGAGTGCAG
>DATCIC010000390.1:0-2920 GCA_036508025.1 Rhodoferax sp.
ACACCGACCCCCGCCACGCGGTAATGGCCAGCGGCCAGCGCGTTGTTGAGGAAAAGTGAGGACAAGTACTCGTTGTGCATGCGTTCAGGCAGGCGTGTGACGTCGGCGTTCCAGCTCATCATGTCGTTGCCTACCTCGTCCTGGCCCAGCAGGTAGCGCCGTGTACTGCGGGACCAGACCAGGTCGCGCGAATTCAAAAACTGGAACGACGCGGCCATTTGCTTGCCCGATAAATAGCCGGTGCGCGCCATCGACTCGCGCAGGGTCTTGAGCTGGTCGTCGTCAATCAGCACGCCCAGTTCACCCGGTTCACTGAAGTCAGCCTGCGCCGCCAGTAGCGTGACGCTGGCCAGTTCGGGCAGGGTGTCGAGCGCGAGTGCATCTTCGTGCCGACGGTGCTGATTTTCCCCCTGGCCGCGCCGGTGAGACTGCGGCTGGCGAGCGCCCAATGCCGCTGCCACAATCGCCAGAAAGGTGCCGCCCAGGCAATAGCCCAAGGCATGAATGCGGGGTGCGCCAGTGAGCGACTTCACCGCCGCCATGGCCTCCATCACACCCAGCTGCAGGTAGTCCTGCATGCCCAGTTCGCGGTCGCACGCCTGCGGGTTGCGCCACGAGATCATGAACACCGTGTGTCCTTGCCCGACCAGATAACGCACCATCGAATTGCCGGGCGACAAGTCCAGGATGTAGTACTTCATGATGCAGGACGGCACGATCAGCAGCGGCTCCGGGTAGACGGTAGCGGTCGTTGGCGTGTACTGGATCAGCTCAATCAGATGATTGCGAAACACCACCTTGCCCGGTGTGACGGCGACGTCCTGGCCGACCTTGAACGCCAGCGGTTTGAGCCGGCCGGTGGCAGTCATGTTTTTTTGTTGCTGTCGGTCCAGCAGGTCCAGGGCCAAATGCTGATAACCCTTGATCAAACTTTGTCCCAGTGATTCTTTGCCCTTTTTGAGCACCTCAGGGTTGGTGGCGGGCCAGTTGGAGGGAGACAGGGCGTCAAGCCCTTGCCGGGTAAAAAAATCAACCACATGGCGGTGGTGGCTCGATACGCCTTCGACCTGGGTTGCCTCGTGCCACCAGGCATTGGTGGCCTTGAAGCTTTCCTTCAGCATATTAAAGGGCCAGTGATGCCAAGCCGGATCATTGAAGCGCGGGTCATCGACTGGCGCTGCCTGAGACTCGTCATCGGACGCGAGTTGCTCCTGCCAAGGGCTGCTGAGTGCTTGTTGTGACAGTGCCAGCGCCCGCTGTGCCAGCAGCATCTGCTGCCCTGGCGATGTGGCCAGATGCATGGCCCAGTCGGCATAAGCCAGGGCCAGGGAAATCGGTGACAAGCCCAGGTTGACCTTGGCCAGTTGCGAGTGAAACGCTTCATCAAGCGCCTGGGCGGCAGCCAACTGCCGTTCAGCCGGTGGCGGGAGAGGAAGTGATTTTTTCATGGCAACACTCGAATTCAGCGCAATTTCATCTGACATTATGCGGGGTAAACCCTAGCTACTACAGTAAAGCAGGGGGGCAAATTTAGAGACTTCAGTGCCAAAAAAACTGTGTATGCCGTCTGCGATGGGCCTGCGCCTGCGATGGCCAATCCCTGAGTCTCGAACAATGCTCCTGAATTAGTAGCTGTCAACGATTGTTACACGGGGGCTACAGCCAAATTTGTCATAAATTCTCAGACATTCCCGGCGCCTGTTTAGAGCATTTTCTCCAGAAACGCTCGGGTACGGGGATGCTTTGGAGCCGCAAACAGCTCGCGCGCTGGGCGCGCCTCGACAATGGTCCCGCCGTCCATGAAGACGACACGGCCAGCAACTTCACGGGCGAATGCCATTTCATGCGTGACGACGATCATCGTCATGTGCTCCTCGGCCAATGCGCGCATGGTGTTCAGCACTTCGCCGGTGAGTTCAGGATCCAGCGCCGAGGTCGGCTCATCGAACAGCATGATGTCGGGCTCCATCGCCAGGGCGCGCGCAATCGCCACGCGCTGCTTCTGGCCGCCCGACAGGCGCGCGGGATAACTGTCGCGCTTGTCGAACAGCCCGACCTTGCGCAGCAAGTCCTCCGCCTTGGGCACGATGTCATCCAGGCGCGCCGCCTTCACCGTCAGCGGTGCCTCTATGAGGTTTTGCAGGACGGTCAGATGGGGAAACAGGTTGAAGTGCTGAAACACCATGCCCATCTTGCGGCAGACCCGGTTGATGTCCGCTGGCGCCGCGTACTGGCAACGGTCCTGGGCATCGGTGGCAACCAGCGCCTCACCCTCGATCTCGATGCGGCCGTGGTGGATGGTCTCCAGATGGATCAGACAGCGCAGAAAGGTGCTCTTGCCCGAGCCTGACGGACCGATGATGGCCAGCACCTCGCCTTTGTTAACGTCCAGCGAGACACCCTTGAGCACTTCCACCGGGCCGAAACGCTTGTGCACATCGACCGCACGAATCATCAAGTTATTCATCGGACTAGTCGTCATAGACCGCGTATTTCTTTTCCAGACGCTGGAAGCCGTAGGTCAGCACCAGCGTCATGAACAGATAAAAGGCGGCAGCAACCACAAAAGGCATCGTCGTGAAATCGCGCTGGACAATGCCGCGTGCCGCGCGCAGCAGGTCGTTCATCGCCAGCACATAGATCAGCGAGGTGTCCTTGACCAGCGTGATGGTCTCGTTGCTCATCGGCGGCAGGATGCGCTTGAGAACTTGCGGCAGCACGATGCGGCGCATGGTCTGGGGATAGGTCAGACCCAGTACCTGGGCGCCTTCGTACTGGCCACGGTCAATGGACTGGATACCGGCGCGGAAGATTTCCGCAAAATAGGCAGAATAGTTCAGCACGAAGGCGAGGATCGCCGACGGAAAGTCAGGCAGACGCACACCAATGATCGGAATGAAGGGCAAGGCAAAGTAGATGA
>DATCIC010000391.1:0-3490 GCA_036508025.1 Rhodoferax sp.
TTTCAAGGCTGGCACCAGGTGCCCGCGCCAGCAAACCGTCGGCCACCGTCGGGTAGCGCAACGCTAGCCGCAACTCACGTTTCAGGCGTGTGTTGTCCATGCGGCGCGACTCACTCATAAAACTCAGCAACATCAAGGGCAAGTGCGCGCTGGCCGTGCTTCTGGGCACGCGCGGCGGGCGCGCCAAGCCATACAGGTCGGCAGCCAGATCAAAGTAGTCGCCCATCTTGAGGCAGGTGTCATCGCTCACGTTGTAAATGCGTTGCGAGCGACCGCGCCACAGCGCCGCCACGCAGGCGCGGGCCAGATCGTCGGCATGGATGTGGTTGGTATAGACATCATCGGCGGCCTGCAGCACCGGCGTGCCCTTGATCAGCCGCGCCTGCGGCGTGCCGTTCAGTCGGTCGGGTGCGTAGATGCCAGGAATGCGCAAAATGCTGCTGCGCACGCCGCTGGCGCGGCCAAAGAAGCGCATGGTGTTCTCAGCATCAATTCTCCTCTTAGCCCTTGTTGTATCTGCATGAGTAGCTCTTGTTTCAATAGCAATTTCCCCATGGCAGTCGCCATACACACCGCTGGTGGAGGCATACACCAGGGCGTCCGGTCGACCCCGCAGGCCCAAGGCACGGGTCAAGGTCAGGCTGCGTGAATCAGTCCAGCCTTCATCGGGTGGCGGCGCCAGATGCAGCACCCGATGCGCCAGTCCGCCCAACCGGCGCAGCGACGCGGGCGCATCCAGGTTGCCCTGCAAGGGCGTGATGCCGCGCTGACGCAGTTCAGTGGTGCGCTCCACGCTGGAGGTGAGCGCCAGCAGCCGCACCCGGGCGGGCAGCGCCTGCGCCACGCGCAGACCGATATCGCCACAGCCGACGATCAACACCCGCAGACGGCGGAAACGGGCCGGTAGCGCGCCGGGGCGGGTCGCGTACAGGCTGCGGGCGGGGCTTGGATTTGAAGGCAAAATCGGGGTACTCAAGTGTGATGGACAGCGCTTGTTGCGACGCAACAGCGGTCTGTCCCGCAAAACATCAACCACGCAACTCTACCCCAAGGACACACCCCACATGACGCGCAGCGCAACCCCGGCTCCAGGCTTTCACATCACGGTCCAACCCAGCGGCCGCGCCTTCACCACCACGGCGGACGAGACGATTTTGGCGGCCGGGATTCGCGCCGGTGTCGCCCTGCCCTATGGCTGCCAGAATGGCGCCTGCGGCTCCTGCAAGTGCAAAAAGCTCGAAGGCATCGTGGTGCATGGCGCGCACCAGAGCAAGGCACTGAGCGACGAGGAAGAGGCCCAGGGCTGGGTCTTGACCTGTTGCGCTGTGGCCCACAGCGATGTGCTGCTGGAGTCGCGCCAGGTCACGCGGGAAGACGCCTTACCCATCAAGAAGATGCCGACCCGCGTCAGTGCCATGGAAAAGCTGTCGCCGGATGTGATGCGATTGAAATTGCAGTTGCCCGCCAGCGAGCCGTTCAACTACCACGCCGGCCAGTATGTTGAATTTCTTTTGCGCGATGGCGTGCGCCGCAGCTATTCAATAGCCAATGCGCCGCATACGCTGGCAGCCTCTGACGGCAAGCCCGGCGTTCTGGAGCTGCACATTCGCCACATGCCGGGCGGCAAATTTACCGACCATGTATTTGGTGCCATGAAAGAAAAAGACATCTTGCGCATTGAGGGCCCCTATGGCAGCTTCTTCCTGCGTGAAGACAGCACCAAACCGATCGTGCTGCTGGCCGCGGGCACCGGGTTTGCGCCCGTCAAGGCCTTGATTGAACAGCTCCAGTTCAAGGGCAGCACGCGCCCCGTGACGCTGTACTGGGGCGGTCGGCGGTCGGCTGACCTGTACCTGGACGCCTGGGTCAAAGCCCGGCTGGCTGAAATGCCGAGCCTGCGCTATGTGCCGGTTGTGTCGGACGCGTTGCCCGAAGACGGCTGGTTGGGGCGCACCGGTTTTGTTCATCTGGCGGTGTTGCAGGACATGCCGGACTTGTCTGGCTACCAGGTCTATGCCAGTGGCGCGCCCATCGTGGTGGACTCGGCCCACGCCGCCTACACGCAGGCGGGCCTGCCGCAAGACGAGTTTTATGCCGACGCCTTCGTCACCGAAGCCGACAAGGCCCGGGATGCCGCAACCATCTAGCGTTCACTCAAAATACCCCTATGCATTACAGATCACTCCTTCTCACCGCCCTCACCCTTCTCGCCACGGCCACGGCGCCGGTCGTACAGGCCCAGAGCAAACCCATTCGTCTGATCGTGCCCTACGCCGCGGGCGGCCCGCTGGACGTGACAGCGCGGATACTGGCCGAGGCCGTCAAGGACAGCCTGGGCACCGTCATCATCGACAACAAGCCCGGTGCTGGTGGCAACATCGGCGCTGACGCAGTCGCCAAAGCCGCCCCTGACGGGCTGACCATTGGCATCGCCGCCACCGCCACCCATGCGGTGAACCCCTGGCTTTTTGCCAAAATGCCTTTTAATGCGGCCAACGACTTTGCCCCCATTACCCAAATGGTGCGCGTACCCAATGTGTTGGTCATGAACGCTGATACCGCCCGCCGCCTGAAAATCCGCAGCGCCGGCGACCTGATTGCCTACGCCCGTGCCAACCCGGCCAAACTCAACTATGGCAGCGGCGGCAACGGCAGCGCCGGTCATCTGGCCGGTGAAATGTTCAAGAAAGAAGCCGGCATCTTTGCCGTGCACATTCCCTACAACGGCGGCAACCCGGCGCAGCTGGCCCTGCTCAGTGGCCAGGTCGATTTCAATATTGACAACCTCGCCACAGTGGCCCCCAACATTCGCTCTGGCAAGCTCATTGCACTGGCAGTGACCACACCCACCCGCGTTGCCGCCCTGCCCGGCACGCCGCCGCTGGCCGACACCCTCAAGGGGTTTTCCATTGACACCTGGTGGGGCTTGGTGGCACCAGCCGCCACGCCCAAAGAGACCATCACACGGCTCAATCAGGCTTTTGTCGCCGCGCTAAACGCACCCGCGACCAAAACCCGTTTTGCAACCCTGCTGGCCGAACCCGCTCCCAGCACGCCAGAAGAATTTGGCGCGTTGATGCAAAAGGAGCGTGCCAAATATGAAAAACTGGTGAAGCTGTCAGGCGCCCGGGTGGATTAATTGGGGGACCCCAAGTCGACTTTCCAGGGCCCAGGCCACGTGCTCCCGAACCAGGGCGCTCGGGTGCTCGGCGCGCAGCGCCAGCGCCTGCACCAGTTCTGCCGCCGGGTCCGCGCGTAACGCATTGCCCAGTGCCACCGCCACATTGCGCAGCCAGCGCTCATGGCCGATGCGCCGGATCGGACTGCCTTCGGTGAGACGCAAAAAATCCTCTTCCGTCCAGGCAAACAGGGTCACCAACTGACTGCCGCCCAAGCCGTGGCGCTCATCAAAATCGGGTAAGGCGCTGCGCTGCGCGAACTTGTTCCACGGACAAATCAGCTGGCAGTCATCACAGCCGTAAATCCGGTT
>DATCIC010000392.1:0-3664 GCA_036508025.1 Rhodoferax sp.
CGGCATGATCTTGCAGCAGGCGCTGGGCCTGGGGCTGATCGGCTTCATTGTGGGCAAGGTGGCCGCCACGGTGTGGGCACCGGGGTTCCCGAAATTTGTCCTGCTGATGCCGCAAGATGCCGTCACCGGCCTGGTGGCCACGCTGGCGATTTGCGCCCTGGCCAGCACACTGGCGATTCGCGTGGCGCTCAAAGTAGACCCGGCGGAGGCGATTGGATGAGCACCCAAAATTTGGTTGAACCAGGTGGCATCCGCATTGAAGGCCTGCGCAAGGTCTACGGTAAGGGTGACAACGCGGTCGAGGCCCTGAAAAACGTCAATATGTCGGTGGCCCCAGGCGAAGTCGTGGGTCTGGTGGGCCCATCAGGCTCCGGCAAAAGCACGCTACTCAAATGCCTGGGGGCCATCATTGAGCCGACCTCCGGGCGCATGACGCTGGGCAACGACGTGATCTATGACAACAGTTGGAAGGTGCCCGACCTGCGCGCGCTGCGGCGCAACCGCATTGGCTTCATTTTTCAGGCGCCATACCTGATCCCGTTTCTGGACGTGACCGACAACGTGGCGCTGCTGCCCATGCTGGCCGGGGTGACCAACGCCGCCGCGCGCGCCCGGGCGCTGGAACTGCTCACTGCGCTGGATGTGCAGCACCGCGCCAAGGCGGAGCCGTCCCAACTCTCGGGGGGTGAGCAGCAACGGGTGTCGATTGCCCGCGCCCTGGCGAACCGCCCGCCGGTGATCCTGGCCGACGAGCCCACGGCACCGCTGGACAGCGAGCGGGCCTTGGGTGTGATGCGCATCCTTAACCGCATGGCGGTTCAGTACCAGGCCGCCATCATTGTGGTCACACACGACGAAAAGATCATCCCGACCTTCAGGCGGATTTACCATATCCGCGACGGACAGACGGTGGAAGAATCGGGCGAGGGCCGCTCGCTCGATTGACGGCATTCGCCCCAACCCAGCCATGGCCGCACAGCGGTTTCAAGTGGCGAGCAGATCGCTGATGGCCCCAGTTAAGGGTGTGCTACGCGCCATCTCATATGATGCAACACCGCAACATTCACTTACACCCGCCTGCATGTTTCTCCAGCGCTTTCAGCCGCAGTCACTCAAAGCCCGCGTCACCCTGCTGACGCTGCTGATTGTTGTGCTCAGCTTTGGGTCGCTGGCTTCCTACATGAAAGGGCTGCTGCGCGAAGAACTGCTGCAATTTACCGGCGAACAACAGCGCTCCGCCTTGAGCTTGCTGACCGCTGAAGTCAATCATGGCCTGCAAGACCGGATGGGCATGCTCAAAACGGTGGCTTCAAGGGTCAGTCCGACGCAGGTGGATGACAAAGCAGCGATGCAGGCTTTTCTACTTGAACGGCCATTGCTGGCCGGGCAGTTCAATGCGGGCGCGATGATCTGGAACAAGCAGGGAGTGTTGCAGGCGGAGGTGCAATTTTTGAAAGATGGGTCTGTCGCCAATGCGCTTGATCCGAAAGAGTTGGCCACGGTTCTCAAGGACGGAGAAGCTGTCATTGGCCGCATTCACTTTCACAGCAAGCCAAACGCGGCTGGGTTTGCCATGGCCGTGCCGATTCGCAACCCGCAGGGCGATGTGATCGGGGCATTGGCGGGTGCGATCAGGCTGGATCAACCCAATTTCTTGAGCCAATTGGCCTCGCACCGTTATGGCAAGACCGGAAACTTTTTTCTGCTTGACGCGCGCCAAAGGCTGATTTTTGCCACGTCTGACAAACCACGATTGATGGAGGTGCTGCCCGCACCCGGAATTAGTCCCTGGATTGACCGTTTTGTGCAGGGCTTTGAGGGTACGGCGCGGGTGCTTAACCCGCATGGCGTTGAGGTGCTGGTCAGCATCCAGCAGATTCCCCTGGCCCACTGGTATGCCTCCGTCACACTTGCGCCCGAGGAAACTTTTGCCTTGATTGGGGCCATGCAGCTACGCGGCCGGCTGGCCGCACTGGTGCTGGCCCTGCTTTGCTTGACCTTGATCTGGTTGATGCTGCGCCGCCAACTCGCCCCCATGACGGCAGCCGTCACGACGCTGGACGGCTTTGTGCGCCAAAACCAGCCCCCGCAAGCGCTGCCGGTGGTCCGGCAAGACGAAATAGGCCAGTTGGTGGGTGGCTTCAACCGGCTGCTCGACACCTTGGCACAGCAGAAAAAAGTATTGCAGGACAGTGAGGTTTTCAAACAAGCGGTGCTCAACTCGGTCACCGCCGAAATTGCCGTGCTCAACCACGAAGGCGTTATTCTGATGGTCAACGATGCCTGGCGGCGCTATTCGCAGGAGTATGCGGCCGAGCTTGGCCAGAGCGCGACCAGCATCGAAGTGGGTGCCAATTACCTCGCAGCCTGCCAGGGCGTCAAGGCCGATTCTGCGGCGGGTGATGCCCTGTCGGCGCAAGACGGTATTCGGGCCGTGCTGGACCGCCGCTTGCCGCGCTTTTACCTGGAATACCCGTGCCGTTCGCCGCAACAGCAACGCTGGCTCAGCATGAGCGTAACCCCGCTGGGCGGAGAAGCCCTGCAGGGTGCAGTGGTGTCACTTGAAGACATTTCCGAGCGTATTCAAATGGAAAAACAGGTGCGTGACCTGGCTTTCTATGACCCGCTCACCCATTTGCCCAACCGGCGCCTGGCGCTGGAGCGGCTGACGCAGCAGCTGGTGCGCGCACGTCGCGCAACAACGCATCTGGCGCTGTTGTTTATCGACCTGGACAAGTTCAAGCCGATCAACGACGAACTCGGGCACGAGGTGGGAGACTGGTTGCTGCAAGCCGTGGCGCAGCGCATCCAGAATTGCCTGCGCGAGTCTGATACCGCCGCGCGCCTGGGCGGTGACGAGTTTGTGGTGCTGTTGCCTGACCTGCAAACCAGCGCCGTAGCACTGACGGTGGCCGAAAAAATTCGCAGTGCGCTGGCGCAAGATTTTGTGACCGCCCAGGGCCTGGTGCTGAGCATTTCGTCTAGCATCGGCGTGGCCTTGTACCCTGACCATGGCGAGACCGAGAAAGACTTGTTGCGCTTGGGTGATGAGGCCATGTACCGGGCCAAAAAAGGCGGGCGCAATGCCATCAACCTGTGCGTGCCGACACGACTACCGGCGCCCGCCCCCGAGGTCAGCGACACCGCACCAAAGTCCTATGTTCACCTGCGTTGGAAAGCCGCTTTTGCCAGCGGCAACCAGGTGATTGATCAGGAGCATGAGGCGCTGTTTCGGCTGGCCAACGCACTGCTGGACCAGGCAGCATTGCGGCGCCAGCAGCCGGCCCTGTTCGAGTCCGCGTTTGAGGCCCTGTTGATGCACGTGGCAGAGCACTTTGCGCATGAAGAAGCCATTCTGCTGGCGCACGGGTTTGCCAACCTGGCGGACCATGCGCAGCAGCATCAGGCACTGCTGGCGCGGGCGCGCACGCTACATCTTGCGGCTGATGCAGAGGATGCCTCTGAGGGTGAACTGGTCAAATTTCTGGTGGCCGAACTGGTTGCAGGCCACATGCTGCACGCGGACCGGGCTTTCTTCACCTTGTTCGCCACCCCGCACGCTCAGGCGACTGCTGCACCAAAGTTTTCCGGCATCTGAATCGCCACCACTTCACCTTTGGCGGTTGCCACGCCAGCGGCAAATACTGTGGTCTCAACCACCACT
>DATCIC010000393.1:0-2187 GCA_036508025.1 Rhodoferax sp.
GCTAAGAAAGCTGCACCAGCTAAGAAAGCTGCACCAGCCAAGAAAGCTGCACCGGCTAAGAAAGCTGCACCAGCTAAGAAAGCTGCACCGGCTAAGAGAGCTGCACCGGCTAAGAAAGCGGCACCAGCTAAGAAAGCGGCACCAGTAAGAGCGGCTCCTGTGGCTCAGACCACACTGAACCCGCAAGCTGCCTGGCCTTTTCCATCGGGCAGCAAGCCCTGAAAAGCCAAGCTGGTTTTTCTTCATGCCCGGTGTCGGAAGGCCCCGGGCCTTTTTTTATTCCCGGCAAATGGGAAAAATAAGCTTAGGGGTAAAAGGTTAGCAAACGATAACCTGCAATGTGGTCAGACGTGCCCACAGCCTTGATCACCAGGGCCAGAGAAATAGGCCACTCAGCGCCCGCGGTCAGCGTATCCGATTTAACGCCGAGTTCTGAGGGCAGTAGTACCCGCCGCACGACTGGCTGATCCAGTGAGTCAGTCAGCGTCAGCTCAATGGCCGACACAGCCAGTGAAATATCTGCTGTATTTTTTACCGTGAAATTCAAACGATATGAATCTCCCTGGAGTCTGGCAAATGATGAACTGTCAATCACGATGGATTCAATACGTCGCAACGGTGACACGACGCAATTCAAAGGCGCACAGATGGCCAGCAGCAAGGGACGCAAGCCAGGCTCCAGGGCCACGATCCGATCGCGCTCATGCAGCACAATTTGACCCAACAGCCCGAGCAGCAATACCAAACTCAGTAAAACCAAAGTCGCACGCATGATCGGCTTGTGCCAAAAAACGCTGCTCTGGCTGTCTTGCAGGAAAGAAACCCCGTTTAGCTCAGGACGGAAGTCGGCTTCGGCGGCGTCTCGGCCGGCATCTGCCGTATATCCGGGTGCCATGTCTGTTGAAACGGCTGACAGCGAGAAGTCCCAAGAGCCAACTGGCTGCACAGGCTCATCCAACCCATCGAGTTCCTCCACCAAAGGCATTGGAACGGATGGGCATTCATCCGCCAGCGAGACCTCGGACAGAGGCGACTCAGGTGCATCCAACGCTGTCAGGGTATCGGGCAACTCCGGCTGTTGGGTTAGTGGCAATTCCGGCGCAGGCGGCGCCTGTAACATGTGAAGCGAAGCGTCGAATATTTCGTCACATTGGCCGCACCTCACCCAGCCGCCGGAAATCCGAAGTTGATCAGGCACGACCTTGAACAGGGTCTCGCAGGACGGGCAACGGGTGATCAGGCTCATGGGGTGAAAATTGTAGAGCCGGACCCGGTACAACTCAGTTTGACGCGGTCATCAATATCCAGCCTTCTTGCTGGTCAGAAATCACCAATTGGCAATAGGGCGCGTAAGCCGCTTTCAGTTCATCTGCCTGGCGCTCAAGAATGCCGGCCAATACCAGCGAGCCACCAGGTGCCACATGCGACCACAACAAGGGAGCCAGCACCTTCAAGGGAGTCGCCAAAATATTGGCCAACACGGTTTGATAGACACCTGTGGCGGCATCCGGGAACCCGGCCTTCAGATGCACCTGATTGGCCTGCGCATTCAGCACGGTCGATTCAACCGCCGCATCATCAATATCAACCGCATCAATGTCAGTGGCGCCATACTTGGCCGCGCCGATAGCGAGAATGCCCGAGCCGCAACCGTAATCCAGCACCCGGCCCAGCTTATTTTTGACTGTAGATTCATCGCCGTGACCACGCTGGGCAATCCAGCGCAAACACATGCGGGTGGTCGGGTGGGTGCCAGTGCCAAACGCCAAGCCCGGGTCGAGACGAATGACAATGCGGGCCTGCGCGGGCGGTTCGTGCCAGGTCGGCACGATCCAGAACTCTGGCGTAATTTCCACCGGCGTGAACTGGGACTGGGTCAAACGCACCCAATCCTGCTCCGCCACGGCCTGCATACCCAACAATTGACAGTCCGCAAAAAAATCCTGCGCTTGCAACAGGTCCAAGGCTTCTTTTGCTAGCACCTCAGAGGCATACAGCGCGGTTACCCGCGAGCGCTGCCAACCCGTTTTGGGTGGCGGCATGCCAGGCTCGCCGAACAAAGCCTGCTCGGCATCGGTCTGGGCATCGGCATCCTCGATACTGACGCTCAAGGCGTCCAGCGCTTCGAGCGCATCACTCAAGGTCCCAACCCGGTTCTCCGGGCACATCAAGGTCAGTTCAAACATG
>DATCIC010000394.1:0-4060 GCA_036508025.1 Rhodoferax sp.
CTGCAAGCTTGAGGCCGTCACCGCTTCCTGGCCGACGGCCAGCGCCACCTTGATCACTGTGCCCGCGCGGCGGCGTTCAGCCGCTGGCAGTGCCATCGGCAGCGGCACGATGCAGCGCGCGGCCTGGTAGGTTTCAGTGCCCTCAAGCACGCCACGGCCTTGCGCCCAGTTGCTCAGGCCAGGGCCCAGCAGGCCGATGCCTTCGACAAAGACGGTGAGGGGCGGCGCCTGCAAGGCAGAAGGCAGTGTCATCGTTTTACCTTAACCGGCACGGCCAAAAATCAGGCTGCAATTGGTGCCGCCAAAACCAAAAGAGTTGCTCAGCACACGGTTCACGGCTTGCTCGCGGTTGTTCAACAGGTAATTGAGTGCCAGCGCCGGATCAAGCTGCTGCGTGTTCAGCCCACCCGGCAGCAGGCCGTGTTGCAGCGCCAGCGCACAGATCACTGCCTCCAGGGCGCCGGCCGCGCCCAGCGTGTGTCCGGTCGCGCCTTTGGTGGAACTGCAGGGCGTGGTCGATCCGAACAGCGCAGACACCGCCTTGGCCTCGGCCGCATCGTTGCTTGGCGTGGCCGTGCCATGCAGGTTGATGTAATCAATGTCGGCAGCGCCGAGTTCGGCCATCGTCAAAGCCTGCTGCATCGCCATGCGCGCGCCCAGGCCTTCCGGGTGGGGGGACGACATGTGATGGGCATCGCTGGATTCGCCGATACCCAGCAGCAGTACGGCGTCAGGGTCCAACTGCTCGGGCACCGGCTCGAGCAGGGCAAAAGCGGCTGCTTCGCCAATGGAAATGCCGTCGCGGTCAAGGTCGAACGGGCGGCATGCCTGCGTCGACATCAGGCCCAGGGAATTGAAGCCATACAAGGTCGTCAGGCACAGCGAATCGACGCCGCCCACTACCGCGGCGTCGATCAGCCCCGTCGCCATCATGCGCCGGGCCGAGGCAAATACCTTGGCGCTGGAAGAGCACGCCGATGACACCACGAAGGCCGGGCCGCTCAAGCCCAGGTAGCAACGCGTGAAATCGGCCACAGAAAATGTGTTGTGCGTAGCAGCGTAAACAAAATCGGCGGGCAAGGCACCGCTGACCGGATCGCGCCGCCGATAAGCCAGCTCGGTTTGCAGAATGCCGGAGGTGCTGGTGCCGATGAAAACGCCAACGCGCTTCGAGCCGTATTTTTGACTTGCGCTGGCAACCGCCTCGGCAAAGCCGTCTTGCAGCAAACCCAGCAGCGCGAGCCGGTTGTTGCGGCAATCAAAGGCCGCCAGTGGCGTCGGCAACTGCACCGCGTCCACACCGGCGACCCCCCCCACAAACGTGGGCAGATCGACCGTCTCGAATGTGCACGGCATCAGCCCGCCACGCTGCTGGCGCAGTGCGGACAGGGTCGCTTGAAGCCCGCAACCGATGCTGCTGGTGGCGGTGAAATGGGAAAGCCAGAGCGAGTTCAGGGGAAACCAAGCCGATCTAAAAAGTAAGCCAGAGTCTAGCAAATTCAGGAGGTCGGGCCTGGCCTGCTAGCTTTTCAGGGGCACGAGATGGCGCAAGGACAGAGCGGCTGTCAGCCCCCCCAGCAGCAGACCGGCCGCGACATCCACGGCCACGTGCTGGCGTGTGGCCAGGGTGGAATAGACGATGCCGGCGCACCACAGCCCATTGAGCAGGCGCATCCACCGCGGCGCGCCAAAGCGGCGCAGCAGGTAGTGCAGCCAGAGGCATGAAAAAATGGCGGTGGCAACATGAAGGGAAGGACAGGCATTGCCCGAGGCGTCCAGGCTCTTGAGGAAATCCACACCCGGATAGCGCGCCCAATCGATATCGGCTGCCGGGACCGCAGTAGGCCAAAGAAAGAAGATGACCAGGCCGGTCAGGCAAGTCCCCGCCATCGCCCGGCCATACGCATAAAGTTCTTGCCGCGTTGCCAGCAAGGCCGGGGGCAAGGACACATAGACCCACAGCGAGACATAAAGCGGCATGGTCAGGGGCTCAAAGCTGATCAGCCGGTCCAGCAGGGTCAAGGGCATCACCGTGACGGCATTGGCGGGGTGTTTGAGCAGGAAAAAATAGGCACCAAAAAACAGGGCGATGAACAGCATGGTGCCCATGCTTTTCAGAACCATATGTTGGGAGATGACCTCTGCCACCTGGCGGTACCAGAGGGTCTGCTGACGAGGCTCGTTCAAGGCTGGTCTTTCATGGCGACGAAGCTTGCCGCAAGGTCACAAAACGCAGACCGGCGGCCGCAGCAGACGCCACGAGCGCCGGCAGCACTTCGAGCACGACCGGGATACCCCGCGTCGTTCGGGCCGCATGGCCGTCGTGCAGCAGCAAAATGGCACCCGCTTGCAGGCCACCCAGCAGTTTGCCTTGAACGCGCTCAGCGTCGCTGATCCGGGTGTCGAAACCGCGTGCGGACCAACTGGCCAGCCTGAGCCCGAGCCGGGTCAGTACCGGGTCGAGAAAGGGGTTGCGCAAGCCGGCCGGGGCACGAAAAAACAAGGGGCGCTGGCCGGTAATCGCCGTCAGCGTATCTTGTGCCGCCTGCAGTTCGCGCGCGATGCCACGCGGCCCCAGCATCGAAAAATAATGGCGGTGGCGCTGGCTGTGGTTTTCCACCGCGTGGCCACGGCGCACGATGTCGCGGCACAGATCCGGGTAGCGGGCGGCTTTGTCGCCGATGCAGAAAAAAGTAGCCTGAACCGCGTAACGCTCCAGCAGTTCGAGCACCAGCGGCGTGACGAGCGGATCGGGGCCGTCGTCGATGGTCAGGGCAATTTCATGGCGGGCCACAGCAGCGGCGGGCAAGCGTGTCCAGTTCGGCCCCAGCCAACGGCTGCGCGGCCACAGGCCGACGGCGGCAATCAGCAGGTGATTGAGAGCCACGCCAGCCAGCGCCCAAGGCCATAGCGAGGGCTCAGTCAGGACGGCCCCCAAAGCCAGCAGATGAAGGACCGCGGTGGCTCGGATCAAGCAGGTCCGCCGCTGGGCATCACGCATGGGGTTTCCTGGCAAAAATTGCCGCATAGATCAGCGCCAGGATGACGCCCGGTGCCACGGTGACGCCCATGGCCTGCAACAAGGAGACCTTGGAAAACGCCAGCAGGCCAAAGCCTGCCACGGTGGTGAGGTTGGCAAACAGCATCGAGGCCAGCGTGCGCGGCGCGATCGGCGTGCGCGCATCAGGGCGGTCAAAAAACAAGGCGTAGTTGGAACCCACTGCCACCACCAGCAGCAACCCGACCAAATGCAGAATGATCAACTGCTGGCCCAACAGGGCCAGCCCTGCCGTGACGGTGATGACAGCCGCTGCCAGCGGCGCAATAATGCGCAGCACACGCATCGGCGAGCGAAAAACCAGCAGCAGCAAGCCCACAATGGCGACCAGTCCTCCCAGCGACAGCAGCGTGGCTTCATGCAGATAGCCGCCGTACAGGTGGTCGGATTCGGTTTTCATGTCCACGAACAGCACATTGTTCAAGCCCGTGCGCGTCAAGGCCGTGCGAATTTTGTCGGCCTGGATGCCCACACCCTCCGGTGCGGTGAGCGGCAACAGGGCGGTCCAGCGCTTGTTTTGCGCCATGAGCAAGGCGTCGATCGCCATTGCCATGGAGGTCTGCGCCAGGTCGCTGGCCTGCAGCAGGGGCCGGCTGCGGGCGGCTTCAACATCCGCCAGAAACGGTGTCAACAGTTGCGCACGCAATGGCAAACCCTGGACGGCTTGTGCCAGGTTGGACGCCAACGGTGCGGCAAGGGGCAAGCTGGCCTGGCGGGCACGCTGCGTCGCTGTGCTGGGGAGATAACGACTGGGGCTTTGGAAGCCGGCCAGTTCGCCCTGATCGACTTGCGCTTGCAACAGCGTTGAAACCTGCTCGGCAGAGCGCAACACCTCTTCCTGGCTGGTGCCGGATACAACCACCAGATAACGCACATCCGGCGCGCCCATGTCGGCCCGCAGACGGGTATCGAGCGCCACATCGGCCTGCGATACCGGACTCAAGGAGGCGATCTTGTCATTCAACAAACTGGTGCGGTGGTTGACGAGAACGGCGCAGGCCA
>DATCIC010000395.1:0-2773 GCA_036508025.1 Rhodoferax sp.
AATTTTTGGGCTCCCACGGTTGCCCGCCGGTCACACCGGCGCTAAAAAAGAGCGGGCCGTCATTGATGATAGTGGCCGGCGTAAAGCCTTTCTCCAGGGCGGAGGAATAGATAAAAGGTTTGAAGCTGGAGCCTGGTTGGCGCCAGGCTTGCGTCACATGGTTAAATTTATTCTTCTGGAAATCAAAACCACCGACCAAGGCCTTAATGGCGCCATTGCGCGGGTCCAGCGCCACAAACGCACCTTCCACTTCCGGCAATTGCGTGATTTCCCACGTATTTTTTGGCGTCTTGGTCACACGAATCACGGCGCCGCGTCGAATTTTGATGTTGGGTGGTGCTTTGTCCGACAAGCCTGACTGAGCCGGTTTCAGGCCTTCGCCGGTAATTTCAACGGTTTCTCCGTTCAGGCGTACCGCAGTGATTTTCTTGGCGTCTGCCGCCAGCACCAGGGCCGACATCACGTCGCCGTCATCAGGGTGCTCACCCAAAGCCTCGTCAATGGCGTCCTCAAGCTCCTGCGGATCGGACGGCAGGGTGACGAATTCCTCCGGCCCCCGGTAAATCTGGCGCCGCTCAAAATCCATGATGCCCCGCCGCAAAGATTTATAGGCTGCGTCCTGGTCGGCCGCGCGCAGAGTGGTGTACACGTTCAAGCCACGGGTGTAAGTCTCATTGCCATACTGCGCAAACATCAACTGACGCACGGTTTCAGCCGCGTACTCGGCGTGCACTTTAGCGTGCTCTGCACTGGACTTGATGGTGAGCGTTTCCTGTTTGGCGCTCAGAGCCTGTTCTGCCGTGATGAAACCGTTTTCCTGCATGCGATCAATGATGTACAACTGCCGCGTCTTGGCTCGCTTGGGGTTGCTGATCGGGTTGTAGGCGGATGGCGCCTTGGGTAATCCGGCCAACATGGCCGCTTCTGCAATGGAGATGTCTTTAAGCGGCTTGTCAAAATAGGCCTCAGAAGCAGCGGCAAAACCATAGGCGCGATTGCCCAGAAAAATCTGATTCATGTAGATTTCAAGAATCTGATCCTTGGTCAGCAAATGCTCCAACTTGAAGGTCAGCAACATCTCATAAATCTTGCGGGTGTAGGTTTTTTCAGTTGACAGGTAAACGTTGCGTGCCACCTGCATGGTGATGGTGGACGCCCCCTGGCTCTTGATGCGCCCCAGGTTGGCCAGCGCCGCGCGCAATACACCCTTGTAATCTACGCCGCTATGTTCGTAAAAACGTGCATCCTCAATGGCCAATACCGCATCCGTCATGACCTTGGGGATTTCCTTGATCGGTGTCAGGTGTCGGCGCTCCTCGCCAAACTCTCCGACCAAAATACCTTCAGCGGAGTACACGCGCAAAGGCAATTTGGGGCGGTAATCAGACAAATCCGAAATGTCGGGCAGATTTGGAAATGCCACCGCCATCGCAATGGCAACGATGATCAGGACTGACAATATCCCTGCCAGTACCAGGCCACCGGCCCATAGCACGATGCGCAGCAGCCATTTCAGGGCACTTGCGCCAGAATTGGCATTGTGGGATGGGCTGGTCTCGCTAGCGGGTGATTTGGAGGGCATAAAAAATTGGGTAGATACTCGCTGTCATTATAAATAACGATATTTTTATAGCTTTGGCGCGGCAGCATTTGCCATTGATTATCGGCTGGCTTCCTCGTGTCTGGCGGCCTGCTGATTTGAATCCAGATCAAGCCAAAAGCGTCTACTTTTGGCAACACTCGTATTGCCTAGAATAGCGAAAAATCTTTGCGGGACAATAAGCTTGCTGCTAGCATTGAAGTGAAGTCTTAAGTTTCGCCGATTTCCGATTGGCCTGTTTCAGGGGATAGTTTTGATCTCATTGGGGTCCTTGTTTAGCCGTCAACCCGCCCCCATGCTGGGTTTGGACATCAGTTCTTCCAGTGTAAAAATGGTCGAATTGGGTCACAACAAAGCTGGCAATCTGGTGCTTGAACGTTGCGCGATTGTGCCGCTTGAGCGCGGTTGGATTACTGACGGCAACATCGAAAAGTTCGATGAGGTGGCTGATGCGGTCCGCCGTTTGGTCAAAAAAAGCGGAACGAAGACCAAAAATGTCGCAATGGCCTTGCCGCCATCAGCGGTCATCACCAAAAAAATTACGCTACCGGGTGGCATGTCCGACCAAGAGCTGGAATTACAGGTCCAGACCGAGGCCAACCAGTACATCCCGTTCCCACTGGACGAAGTGAGCCTTGATTTTTGCATTATTGGGCCCAGCGCCGCCTCTGCTGGCGATGTGGAGATTCTTATTGCCGCTTCACGCCGGGAGAAAGTGCAGGATATTCAGGGCTTGGCGGAAGCAGCTGGCTTAAAACCGGTGATCGTGGACGTGGAATCTTATGCGGCGCGCCTGGCGACTGGTCGCCTGATAGAAAAACTCCCCAACAAAGGCGTTGGCAGCATCGTCGCCCTGTTTGAAGTGGGGGCGCAAACCACCAGCATGCAGGTCATTCGCGACGATGAAGTCCTCTACGAGCGGGATCAAGCGTTTGGTGGCGCCCAACTCACCCAGTTGATCGTGCGTCAGTATGGTTTTTCATTGGAAGAAGCTGAGAGCAAAAAACGAAGCGGTGAACTGCCCGACGACTACGAAGCCAGCGTATTGCGCCCGTTTGTTGAAAGCATGGTGCAAGAAATCGGTCGTGCACTGCAATTCTTCTTTACCAGCACGCCGCACAACAAGGTTGACTACGTGATGCTGGCAGGCGGCTCGGCGGCCTTGCCGGGGTT
>DATCIC010000396.1:0-5426 GCA_036508025.1 Rhodoferax sp.
CCGCTGTTTGAAGTGGGGGTAAGCTGTCCCAAATGTCATGCCATCACCCGCGACACTCAAAAAGATAGCGCCCGCGAACGCCAGCGCCAATGGGAGCTGGCCAAGGCACATCAGCAAGTGCATATCGGCGCGCGCCTGGAACCCAACGCCATGCCAGCTACAGCAGGCGCTCATGATGCTACTTTTTAGATAGCATATAGCGCTTATTCCACGGTGGCTACAGCCCAGTCAGGCGTAATTTTTTGCCAGCAGTCGTGCCCGCGCACTGGCGTACTCGCGCTTGAGTTGAGCCACAAAATCGGCGGTACTCTGAACCTTGGTGACGGCGCCAATGCCCTGGCCGCAGCCCCAGATGTCTTTCCAGGCTCTGGACTTGTCGCCGCCAAAATTCATTTTGCTCGGGTCACTTTCGGGCAGGTGCTCGGGGTCCAGGCCGGCGCTGCGGATGCTGGGCGCCAGGTAGTTGCCGTGGACACCGGTGAACAGGTTGCTGTAGACGATGTCGTCCGAATTGCTGTCGACAATGGCCTGCTTGTAGGCCTCTGATGCCCGCGCCTCGTCGGTAGCGATGAAGGCCGAACCAATGTAGGCAAAGTCGGCTCCACAAGCTTGCGCGGCCAACACGGCGTCGCCGGTGGCAATGGCACCGCTCAAGACCAGCGGGCCGTCAAACCACTGGCGAATTTCCTGGATCAACGCAAATGGGCTCTTCAAGCCGGCGTGCCCTCCTGCCCCAGCCGCCACCGCGATGAGGCCGTCCGCGCCCTTCTCGATCGCCTTGTGCGCGTGCTTGTTGTTGATGACGTCATGCAGCACCACGCCACCATAGGAGTGGGCGGCAGCATTGATGTCTTCGCGCGCGCCCAGGCTGGTGATGATGATCGGCACCTGGTACTTGACGCACAGGGCCATGTCGTGTTCCAGCCGGTCGTTGCTCTTGTGCACGATCTGGTTGATGGCAAAGGGTGCGGCAGGGTGCTCCGGGTGGGCCTGGTTGTAAGCGGCGAGCGCCTCGGTGATTTCAATCAGCCATTCTTCGAGCTGCCCGGCCGGGCGCGCGTTGAGCGCCGGCATGGCCCCCACCACACCGGCGATGCACTGGGCAATCACCAGCTTGGGGTTGCTGATGATGAACAAGGGCGAGCCGATCACGGGGAACGGCAAGCGATTCAGGGGCGCAGGCAGGTGGGACATGGGCTCTCCGTCAATTCAGACTTTTTATTGATAAAAATAGCCGCTAGCCCTTGTCAGACAAGCGCGAGTAGCTATCAAATTAGAAACGAACAAGAATCAGCTTAGAACGCGTCCAGGGCCAGCGCCGTGACGCACGCGGCACCGTCCACAATGGCGTCGCGCATGCCCGGGGCCTTGGTCAGCAGATGGTCGGCGTAAAAGCGCGCCGTGACGATCTTGGCTTGCATGAAGGCCGCATCCACACCTTGGGCGAGTTCGTCCTGTGCCAGCAGCAGCGCCCGTGCCAACTGCCAACCGGCCATCAAGTTGCCAGCCAGCATCAGGTAAGGCACGCTGCCGGCAAACACATCTTGCGGCCGGGTCTTGGTGTTGGTCGCGACAAACTCGACCACGTCGACAAAGGCCACACGTGCCGCCTTGAGACGCTTGGCCACGGCCAAGGCATCGGCACTGCCACTCTTGGTTAACAGGGCTTCGGTCGCTTCAATCTGCGCGGCGATCCCTTTGGCCGTCTGCCCGCCATCACGCGCGGTCTTGCGCCCGACCAGGTCATTGGCCTGAATGGCGGTGGTGCCTTCATAAATGGTCAAAATCTTGGCATCGCGGTAATACTGCGCCGCACCGGTTTCTTCAATAAAGCCCATGCCGCCATGCACCTGCACACCCAGCGAAGTGACCTCCAGACTCATCTCGGTGCTGTAGCCCTTGATCAAAGGCACCATGAATTCATAAAATGCCTGGTTTTGCTTTCGCACCTCAGCGTCCGCATGATGATGCGCCGCGTCAAACGCCGCCGCTGCCACGGTGGCCATGGCGCGGCAGCCCTCGGTGTAGGCGCGCATGGTCATGAGCATGCGTTTCACATCGGGGTGATAAATGATGGTCGCGTTGGCGGGTGCTAGGGCATCGACCGGGCGACTTTGCACCCGGTCTTTGGCAAAGGTCACAGCTTGTTGATAAGAGCGCTCGGCAATCGCGATGCCCTGCACGCCGACGCCAAAACGGGCAGCGTTCATCATGATGAACATGTATTCCAGGCCGCGATTTTCCTGGCCTACCAGGTAACCCAAAGCACCACCCTGATCGCCAAATTGCAGCACTGCCGTCGGACTGGCCTTGATGCCCATCTTGTGCTCGATGCTCACGCACTGCACGTCGTTGCGCGCGCCCAGGGAGCCGTCTTTGTTCACCAAGAATTTAGGCACCACAAACAGACTGATGCCCTTGACCCCTTCCGGTGCGCCAGTGACGCGGGCCAGCACCAGATGAACGATGTTTTCGGCCATATCGTGCTCGCCCCAGGTGATGAAAACCTTGGTGCCAAACACCTTGTAGCTGCCGTCTGCCAGCGGCTCAGCCCGGCTGCGCACGGCGGCCAGGTCGCTGCCGGCCTGCGGCTCGGTCAGGTTCATGGTGCCGGTCCACTTGCCGCTGACCAGGTTTTCAAGGTAGGTGGCTTTCAGTTCGTCGGAGCCGGCCGTCAACAGCGCTTCAATCGCGCCGTCGGTCAAGAGCGGGCACAGGGCAAAGCTCATGTTGGCCGAGTTTTGCATTTCGCCGCAGGCCGCGCCGATGGCTTTGGGCAAGCCCTGGCCGCCAAAGTCGACCGGATGTTGCAGGCCCTGCCAGCCACCGTCAGCAAATTGACGAAACGCCTCCTTGAAGCCGGGTGTGGCCGTGACGACGCCATCTTTCCAGCTGGAGGGGTTTTTGTCACCCTCCCAGTTCAGCGGCGCGAGCACCCCCTCATTGAACTTGGCCGCTTCTTCCAGCACGGCTTGCGCTGTCTCAAAACCAGCATCTTCAAAACCTGGCAACTGGGCAATCTGCTCAATATCGGCGAGATACTTCAGGTTGAACAGCATGTCTTTCAGGGGAGCAACGTAGCTCATGGTGAGTCTCCAAATGGAAAAGAGAAAGGGCGCACGTTCAATCGTTCAAACAAGGCGCGAAAAAAAAGGGCACCGCAAGCGATGCCCTGATGATGCTCGGCTTAGAGCGCAGCAACCAGTTCGGGCACCGCCACGAACAAGTCCGCTTCAAGGCCGTAGTCGGCCACCGAGAAGATCGGCGCCTCGGGGTCTTTGTTGATGGCCACGATCACCTTGGAATCTTTCATGCCGGCCAGATGCTGGATCGCGCCGCTGATACCGACTGCGATGTACAGCTGGGGCGCCACGATCTTGCCGGTCTGGCCCACTTGCCAGTCATTGGGCGCGTAGCCGGCATCCACCGCTGCGCGCGAAGCGCCGACGGCAGCGCCGAGCTTGTCGGCCAGCGGCATCAGGATTTCCATGAACTTCTCGCCGGAGCCCAGCGCCCGGCCACCGGCCACGATGACCTTGGCTGCGGTCAGCTCAGGGCGATCATTTTTGGCGATTTCACTGCCCATGTAAGTTGACTTGTCACTGGCCGCGACCGCCGCCACGTTTTCAACGGCTGCCGTGCCTCCGCTGGCAGCTGCCGGATCAAAGCCGGTGGTGCGCACGGTGATGACCTTGATGGCGTCTGTGCTTTGCACAATGGCAATGGCGTTGCCAGCGTAGATCGGGCGCTCGAAGGTGTCGGGGCTGTCAACCTTAGTGACGTCAGATATCTGGCCGACGTCGAGCTTGGCGGCCACACGTGGGGCGATGTTCTTGCCCGATGCGGTGGCGGCAAACACGATATGGCTGTAGTTCGAGGCCACGGCAACAATTTGCGCGCTCATGTTTTCGGCCAGGCCATGCGCCAGCGCGGCGCTGTCAGCGTGCAGCACCTTGGACACGCCGGCGATCTGAGCCGCTGCAGCAGCCGCAGCGGCGGCGTTGGCACCAGCCACCAGCACGTGCACCTCACCGCCACATTGGATGGCCGCGGTCACGGCGTTGAGGGTTGCGGCCTTGAGGCTCGCGTTGTCATGTTCGGCAATAACTAAAGATGTCATGAATGGGCTCCTGTAAGGCTCAATGCCAGTTAGATGACTTTGGCTTCATTTTTGAGTTTGGCTACCAGCGTTGCCACATCGGGCACTTTGATGCCGGCGCTGCGCTTGGGCGGCTCGCTGACCTTGAGGGTCTTGATGCGCGGAGCCACGTCGACGCCGAGGTCTTCAGGCTTGAAGATGTCGAGTTGCTTCTTCTTGGCCTTCATGATGTTGGGCAGCGTCACATAGCGTGGCTCGTTCAGGCGCAAGTCGGCGGTAATGACGGCGGGCAGGCTGATGGAGAGGGTCTCTGAGCCGCCGTCGACTTCACGCGTGACTGATGCTTTGCCATCTGCAATTTCAATCTTGCTGGCGAAGGTGGCTTGTGGCAGATCGGCCAGCGCAGCGAGCATCTGACCGGTCTGGTTGCAGTCATCGTCAATGGCTTGCTTGCCCAGAATGATGAGGCCGGGTTGTTCTTTGTCCACCAGCGCCTTGAGCAGTTTGGCCACGGCCAGGGGCTGCAGTTCAACCGTGGTCTCGACCAGGATGGCGCGGTCGGCGCCAATGGCCATGGCGGTGCGCAGGGTTTCCTGGCACTGGGTCACACCGCAGGATACGGCGATGACCTCGGTGACCACGCCCTTTTCTTTCAGGCGCACGGCTTCTTCAATAGCGATCTCATCAAAAGGGTTCATGCTCATTTTGACGTTGGCGATATCAACACCGGTGCCATCCGATTTAACGCGGACCTTCACGTTGTAATCGACCACGCGTTTCACTGCGACCAGAACTTTCATTGCTTCGACTCCAGATAGTTACGAATTCGGCGATTGACTTGAAAAGGCACGTCACCCGAGTTGACGTGCACGTCAACTCGGACATTCTATGCTGTGCCATCAATCAGCCGGGTCATCCAGATGACATTCGGCGAATTCGACACAAAATAGTACGGTCGTGCTTTTTTTGAATTATACCGGCATAAGAACCTGCCCTCGCCCAGGCCAAGTGAGCCAATTGCAGGCAGGCGCCAAGAACTCAAAATGCTGGCGCAGCGCCTTGCAGACATCAGGCATGATGCGCAGCTGCAGCAATTTCCAGGTAGATGACCGCAGTGACTCCCGCTCCAAGCTCCCAGCCCAAAACATCCCAACTGTTGCGCGGCTATTTCTATCTGACCCTCAGCATGTCCCTGGTGGGCAGCTATGTGGCCTTGTCCAAGCCACTGGCGGCCGCACTGCCAGTGTTGTTGCTGGCCTGGTTGCGCTTTGGCATTGGCGCGCTCGCCATGCCGCATTGGCTGCTCAAACCGGCGACCGAAGTGCCG
>DATCIC010000397.1:0-5936 GCA_036508025.1 Rhodoferax sp.
GGTATCGGGCGTCAGAACCACAAACGGGTACTCGACGCGCCAATCGGTGGCGTCGGTCACGTGGCTCACACGCGAGAGGCCATCAAACTTGATGTTGTGTTTGGCCGTCAACTTCAGCAGCACGCGCTGGGTTTTGCGCCGCAAGGCGGCAGCTTCGACAAAAGACGCGTCAAACGACTGCACCGCCTGTCCCGCCACCTGGAGCAGCTCGCCCACCAGGCCATCCCGCTCGGGATCGGTCTCTGGCGTGCGGCGCTTTTGCACCTCGTCGAGTCGATGATGCAGGGCATTGACCAGCAACACCCGGCGTTTCGGGTTGTCCAGCAGATCGTCCTGCAAATAGGGGTTGCGCTGCACCACCCAGATGTCACCCAAGACCTCATACAACATGCGCGCCGAGCGACCGGTGCGGCGCTCTTCGCGCAGGCGGTTCAGCCAGTCCCAGGCCGACGCACCCAACAGGCGAATGACGATTTCGCGGTCAGAAAACGAGGTGTAGTTGTACGGAATTTCGCGAATGCGTTCGTGCCCATGTGGCGCAACGGCGCCAGCGGGCAACAAAGACTTAAGCTGAGTGGGAGCGTTCATCGGGTTGTGTGATTGCAGCCGTTACGGAACATGGCGGCGCTAATTAGATCGCGTCCGGGCTGGGTTGACGATGTTACCGCAGCGCAGCATTGCCCTACTGGGGTGATGGAAACCCTGATGACCACGCGTCAAAAACATGGGTTTAATCAAGGTTTTGGCAGATTGACATCTTTCTGCCGCAAATTGGTCATATTTCGTGACTATGCTCAGGCCCCTAACCTCTAGGAGATCGCATGAAATTGAAACTTGCTGCTGTCGCCCTCGCTGCGGCTTTTTCCCTGTCTGCCCAGGCTCAAACCGAGATTCAATGGTGGCATTCGATGGACGGCGCCTTGAACGACTGGGTCACCGATCTGGCCAAACAATTCAACGCCAGCCAGACCGAATACAAGGTGGTGCCAACCTACAAGGGTGAATATGACCAGTCCGTGGCAGCCGGCATCGCCGCCTACCGCGCTGGCAATGCGCCCGATATTTTGCAGGTGTTTGAAGTCGGAACCGCCACCATGATGTACTCCAAAGGTGCCATCAAACCGGTGACCGAAGTCATGAAGGAAGGTGGCGTCAAGTTCGACCCGAAAGCCTACATCCCTGCCGTCGCTGGCTATTACACCGCCCCCAATGGGCAAATGCTGAGCTTCCCGTTCAACAGCTCGACCACGGTTTTCTACTACAACAAGGACGCTTTCAAGGCCGCCGGTCTGGATCCCGAAAAGCCACCGGTCACCTGGCCTGATGTGATCTCCACCGCAGCCAAGCTCAAGGCCAGCGGCAGCCAGTGCCCGTTCACCACCTCGTGGATGACCTGGGCTCAGCTGGAGAGCTTCTCGACCTGGCACAACGTCCCCTACGCCAGCAAGAACAATGGCTTTGACGGTCTGGACGCCCGCCTGGAGTTCAACTCGCCGCTGCACGTGCGGCACTTTGAAAATCTGGGCAATATGTCCAAACAGGGGTTGTTTGTCTACAAGGGGCGCGCCAGCAAGGCCATCACCTCTTTCACTTCGGGTGAATGTGCCATGTTTGTCGGCTCGTCCGGCAGCTATGCCAGCATCACGCGTGATTCGAAATTCAAATTCGCCGAATCGACCCTGCCTTACTACCCCGATGTGCCCGGCGCGCCACAAAACACCATCATCGGCGGCGCCAGCCTGTGGGTCATGGCCGGCAAACCTGCCAGCCATTACAAGGGCGTAGCCACTTTCTTCAACTTCCTGTCCGATCCGAAGGTCCAGTCGGCCAGCCATATGCGCACTGGCTATTTGCCGATCACGATCGCGGCCTACAAACTGACAGAAGAGTCCGGCTTTTACAAAAAGAACCCCGGAACCGATGTGGCTGTGAACCAGATGATCCGCAAAACCACGGACAAATCGCGCGGCGTGCGGCTGGGCAACTTCGTGCAAATCCGGGCCATCCTTGACGAGGAAACTGAGCAAATCTGGGCGGGCAAGAAGACCGCCAAGCAGGCACTGGACGACGGTGTCAAACGTGGCAACGAGTTGCTGGCGAAATTCCAGGCGGCCAACAAATAAACCGTCTCCGACCAACCTGACTGCGGCGCCCAGCGCCGCAGCAGCTTCTTTTCAGCACCACTGCCTTCACCTGGAGTCCGATGGAAAAACGCGTTTTGTTTCGATCCGCATGGTTGCCTTGGGCTTTGCTGGCGCCGCAGTTGATCATTGTGGGAGTCTTCTTTTTCTGGCCTGCGGGCCAGGCGCTGGTGCAATCGGTGCAGCAGCAAGACGCGTTTGGCAGCTCGGTAACCTGGGTGGGTTTGGACAATTTCAAAACACTGTGGTCCGATGAAACTTACCTGGCATCGTTTAGAACCACGCTGATTTTCTCGTCGTTGGTCACGGTGCTCGGCCTGAGCATTGCCCTGCTGCTGGCCGTATTTGCGGACCGCATCGTCAAAGGTGCGACTTTTTACAAAACGGTGCTGATCCTGCCCTATGCAGTGGCCCCGGTGGTAACCGGCCTGCTGTGGTCTTTCATGTTTTCCACTTCGATCGGGATCGTCACTTTCTGGCTTAAAAGCATCGGTATTCACTGGAACCACTTGCTCAATGGGGACCACGCGATGGCGCTGGTGGTCATGGCGTCGGTCTGGAAACAGATTTCCTACAACTTTCTGTTCTTCCTGGCGGGGCTGACCAGCATCCCGAAGTCTCTGATCGAGGCGGCTGCCATTGACGGCGCGCGACCCTGGCGGCGTTTTTGGACCATCCAGCTCCCATTGCTCTCGCCCACCACTTTTTTCCTGCTGGTAATCAATATGGTGTACGCCTTTTTTGACACCTTTGCCATCATCGACGCCACCACCCAGGGCGGCCCCGGCAAAGACACCGCCACCCTGGTGTACCGCGTCTACTTCGACGGATTCCGGGGCATGGACTTTGGTGGCGCCGCAGCCCAGTCGGTGGTGCTGATGGTCATGGTGATTGCGCTGACCGTGGTGCAGTTCAAGTTCATCGAAAAGAAAGTGAACTACTGATGAGTCCTGATCATGGTTGAACGCCGTCCCACCCTCGGCATGCTGGCCCATCTGGTCATGGTGATCGGTGTGCTGATCGTGGCCTTTCCGATCTATCTGGCGTTTGTTGCCTCTACCCACAGCCCGCAAGAAATCATGCAGGCTCCCATGCCCATTTTGCCAGGCAGCCATTTTTGGGAAACCTACCGCACTGCGCTGCTGGGCACCGGTGCATCCAGTTCGCATGTTGCAGTGGGGCGCATGATTTGGGTGAGTTTTGTCATCACCTTCATCATCACCTTCGGCAAGATCAGCATCTCCTTGCTGTCTGCATTTGCCATTGTGTACTTCCGCTTTCCGCTGCGCAATCTGTGCTTCTGGCTCATCTTCATCACGTTGATGTTGCCGGTGGAGGTGCGTATTGGTCCGACCTACCAGGTTGTGGCCGACTTGGGCCTGATCAATACGTATGCGGGCTTGTCGGTGCCACTGATCGCATCGGCCACGGCCACCTTTCTGTTTCGCCAGTTCTTCCTGACGGTTCCCGACGAGCTGGTAGAAGCGGCGCGCATCGATGGCGCGGGGCCCATGCGTTTTTTCAAGGACGTGCTGTTCCCGCTGTCAACCACCAGCATAGCGGCGCTGTTTGTGATCCAGTTCATCTACGGCTGGAACCAGTACCTCTGGCCGCTGATTGCGGCCACCAGCGAGGACATGTACCCCATCGTCATCGGCATCAAGCAAATGATTGGTGGCGGCGAATCGCCCGTGGAATGGAACGTCGTCATGGCCACTGCCATCCTGGCCATGTTGCCACCCGCACTGGTGGTGGTGCTGATGCAAAAATGGTTCGTCAAAGGATTGGTGGATACTGAAAAGTAATGTCTTTGCGGGACAGACCGATGCATGGCGGAACTCTGTCCTCAACTGAATGAAAAAATGGCCTCAATCACTTTAAAAAACATCGTTAAGCGCTACGGCAACGGCAAGACCGCCAACCAGGTTATCCATGGCGTGAATGCTGATATTTCCGATGGCGAGTTCGTCGTCATCGTCGGTCCGTCCGGCTGCGGCAAGTCCACACTGTTACGCATGGTGGCCGGACTGGAAGAAATCAGCGAAGGCGAGATTTCGATTGGCGCGCGCGTGGTCAACAACTTGGAACCGGCCGAACGCGACATCGCCATGGTATTCCAGAACTACGCGCTCTACCCGCACATGAGCGTGTTCGACAACATGGCCTATGGCCTGAAGATCGCCAAAGTGCCAGTCGACGAAATCAAGACACGGGTGAACAAGGCCGCCAATATTCTTGAGATTGGCCCGTTTTTGCAACGCAAGCCGCGCGAACTCTCGGGTGGCCAGCGCCAGCGGGTGGCCATGGGCCGCGCCATCGTGCGCCAGCCGCAGGTTTTTTTGTTTGACGAACCCCTGAGCAATCTGGACGCCAAGCTGCGCGCCCAAACGCGGCTGGAGATTCAGAAACTGCACCGCGAACTGGGCATCACCTCGCTGTTTGTGACGCACGACCAGGTGGAGGCCATGACCCTGGCGCAGCGCATGATCGTCATGAACTCGGGTGTCATGGAACAGTTTGGCACACCCGAAGAGGTTTACACCCGCCCGGCCAGCACCTTTGTCGCGGGCTTCATGGGCTCGCCACCGATGAACCTGCTCAAAAACGCCCCCGGCGCAAGCGCCAACACCATCACCGGCGTGCGTCCCGAGCATCTCGACATCGCATCCAGTGGCTGGGCGCTGCAGGTGGAAGCGGTCGAAATGCTGGGTGCCGAACGACTGGTCTATGGCCGCTGGGCGCATGGCGCCGGCGACGAGTTGGTCATTATCCGCAACGAAGAATCGCACGCCGTTCCCACCCTGGGCAGCACCCTGCACGTCACCCCGCGCGCCGACAAGCTGCACTGGTTTGACGCCAGCACCGGCAAACGCCGTGAGTCCAACGGCTCCCATCCATGAGCGCGCCCACCATGACAACGCAAGACACACGCCCCCCCTGGCCCTACCCGCGCTGGATCGCACATCGGGGCGCCGGTAAACTGGCCCCCGAAAACACGCTGGCCGCGTTTCGTACCGGGGCCAGCCACGGTTACCGCATGTTTGAGTGCGACGTCAAGCTGAGTCTGGATGGCGTGCCTTTCCTGCTGCACGACGACACCCTGCAACGCACCACCCATGCGCGTGAGCGCTCGGGCGTCGGCCTCAGTGCGGTCGCTGGCGATCACCCCTGGAGCACCTTGGCCCAGCTGGATGCGGGCAGCTGGCATTCGCGCGCTTTTGCCGGCGAGCCGCTCGCCAGTTTTGAGGCTATTGCCCGTTCTTGCCTGGCCAACGGTTATTTTCTGAACATTGAGATCAAGCCCACACCCAGCCTGGAGCGCCAGACCGGCGCGGTGGTGGCAGACCATGCCGCCCGTCTCTGGCGTGACGCCAGCGTGCCACCGCTGCTGAGTTCGTTCGACCCGCCCGCGCTGGAAGCTGCCCAGGGCGCCCAGCCGCAGCTGCCGCGTGCGCTCTTACTCGATTCACTGTGGAGCGGCTGGCTGCAGACCGCGCTGTCGCTGGACTGCGTGGCCATCGTCTGCGATCAGGTGCTATGGGACGCCTCCACCGTTGCCCAAGCTCGCAGCGCTGGGTTTCGTATGCTGAGTTACACCGTAAACGAGCCCTTAGAGGCGCAGCGCCTGATCGACCTGGGCGTTGACGGCCTGATCACCGACCGGGTCGACTTGTTCGCCCCGGCGCGCCAGCCCCGAGCAACTTGAACGGCAACTAAGGCTGCCAACCGCGGCGCATCAGCCACTGGCTGGTCGCGCAAAGCAGCGCCATGCCGCTGTAGGTGGCCATCTTGCCG
>DATCIC010000398.1:0-2456 GCA_036508025.1 Rhodoferax sp.
GAGGGACTGTCCCGCAGCTACCGGCAGCTGGACCACGTGCAGATGCTGACCCGTCGGGGGCGACTGCAATGCCTCTGCCTCTACGTCAACCTCTGGTTCAGCCTTTTCTTCTGTATTTGCTTGTGCTTCTGTATTAGCTACTATTTTTATAGCTGACGGCGCATATTCGACGGGGGCTAGAGCCTCTTTTTCCTCAAAAACCGGCACCTCGGCCACCACCTGTCCGGGCGCTGGCACTGGACGGGGTGCAGCTGCCGCAAGCCCCCGTGGCGCGTCAATTAAAGTTTTTTTTTCAGCCACAGGCAGATTGCCAGCGCCGGGTTTGAAAGCCAACAGTCGCAGCAACACCATGGTCAGTGCGGCGTACTCGTCTGGCGCCAGGCCCAGCTCCGCGCGCCCGTGCAGGCAGATGCTGTAGAGCAACTGCGTCTCGTCGGCGGGCATTAGTGCCGCCAGACGCGCTACGTCCAAGGCTTGCGGGTCGGTTTCATCGGACTCAACGGCGCTGGGCACAACTTGCAGAACGGCCATGCGCTGCAGCACCATGCTCATTTCCTCCAGCGTGGAGGCCGCACTCAGGCCATTCAGACGCAAGGCCTCAGACGTCTCGACCACGGTTTTTCCGTCTCCCTGGGCCAACGCCTCCAGCAGGCGAAAGACATAGGAGCGGTCCACACTGCCCAGCATCTGGCGCACCGTCGCTTCTTCAATCTGGCCCGCACCAAACGAAATCGCCTGATCAGCCAGACTCAAGGCATCGCGCATGGAGCCGTGCGCCGCACGCGCCAGCAGCCGCAGCGACGGCACATCGGCCGCCACGTTTTCAGTTTGCAAGACCTTTTGCAGGTGCTCACGGATGGTCTCGGGCGCTATCGGGCGCAGGTTGAACTGCAGACAGCGCGACAGCACGGTAACCGGCACCTTCTGCGGGTCGGTGGTGGCCAGCACAAATTTCAAGTACTCGGGCGGCTCCTCCAAAGTCTTCAGCATGGCGTTGAAGGCATGTCCGGTGAGCATGTGCACCTCGTCGATCATGAAGACCTTGAAACGCCCCTGCACCGGCTTGTAAACCGCCTGTTCCAAGAGCGCCTGTACTTCGTCGACACCCCGATTGGAGGCCGCATCGAGCTCGGTGTAATCGACAAAGCGGCCGGAATCAATGTCAGTACAAGCCTGGCACACGCCACACGGCGTGGCCGTGATGCCGCCCTGCCCGTCCGGCCCCTGGCAATTGAGCGACTTGGCCAAAATGCGCGACACCGTGGTCTTGCCGACGCCACGCGTGCCGGTGAATAAATAAGCGTGATGCAGCCGCTGCGTGGTGAGAGCGTTGGTGAGCGCTCGCACCACGTGGTCCTGCCCCACCATTTCAGTGAAGTTGCGGGGGCGGTACTTGCGGGCGAGCACGAGGTAGGACATGCCCGGATTCTAAGGTGCGCCCCATAGGGGCTTGGAAAACCTGAACAGTCACTCTGCCCTACAATTGCGCTTGACGGGCCTTCCCGCATGGTGAAGCGGCCAACCGGGTCAGATGGGGAACCAAGCAGCCCTAACTGTGGAGCCAGTGCCGGGGTCAAGGCTCGTCAACCTTATTCTTCTGAGTTCCGTCGTTTGAGGTGTCAACGCAAACACCCGGTCGCATCGACGTCGACGCCCGCATGGGCGTGTTCATGGATAGCCCCCGAACCCTGACACCTGACCAAGCGCTTTATCAGGCCAAATATGATGGGCGCAATTGCGTTCGATCAGTCACGGCGGTCAACCGTGTGCGCAGAGGGAGCAAGGCAGAGCCCGACAATGGCCAGAAATTGCAGTCAAAAAAGTACCCTATAATTCGACTTGTCGCAACTAATTTGCCAGGCGATTGACATCGCCGCTAACGGCATCAGTTGTTGATTACAAAGAATTATTCCTCGATAGCTCAGTTGGTAGAGCGCCGGACTGTTAATCCGTAGGTCCCTGGTTCGAGCCCAGGTCGAGGAGCCACTACAAGCCTTATGGCAACTGGAAAGCCCGCTATTTAAACGATAGCGGGCTTTTTTCTTATTAGACGTTTTATTAGACGCTGTCTAATATCCAGTGGTTTTCAGCCTTCACCAGCAGCATTTTTTACCACCTAAAACTCAATCCCGGTTCACCAGCCACATCAGAAACACCGTACCCAGCGCGGCTATCCCGAACAGCGCGGGGATCAGCAGGACGGCAAGGGGGCTCATTTCGGCCAACCGTCCTGCATCACTTGGATGTCGCTGACATGGCGTCCAGCCTTTTCTGCCAGGTCTGAATATCGCTTTGTGCTTGCAAGGAATAGCTCACTGTAGGTAGTGCTTGCGATAGTGCAGGCATCAAGACTGGTACGGGCGTAAGACAAGGCGTTGGCGCTTGATGCGCGCAGGCCGTCAAGAGCGCTCCGAGCAGCATCAGCGTCAGCCCGCAGCACAGCCTGGCGGGCAGCG
>DATCIC010000399.1:0-2545 GCA_036508025.1 Rhodoferax sp.
GGCATGCTCAAAAATGGCTACAGCCCCGAGTTTGCCGAGCAGATCTTCAAGCAGATCGAAGGCTTTGGCGAATACGGCTTTCCCGAGAGCCACGCCGCCAGCTTTGCCCTGTTGGTTTATGTGAGCAGCTGGCTCAAACGCCATGAGCCCGCCTGTTTTCTGGCCGCCCTGCTCAACAGCCAGCCACTGGGCTTTTACAGCCCCTCGCAACTGGTGCAAGACGCGCAGCGCCATGGCGCCCTGGTGCGCCCGGTCGATGTGACCCGCAGTGACTGGGATTGCACGCTGGAGCCAGAGAAACCAATCAAGCTTTTGGGTGAGGGCAGTTCGCCAGCCGCTGAGCTTTTGGGGTCGGATCCCAATTCGGGGCAGATATCTCCGCAAAACACCAGGCCAAGCACCGATTTGGGCTCAGACCCCAATAGCGGTTCCACCAAGACACCCCGCAGCGGTGCCACTCAATCACGTGACGTGTGCAGATCGCCCGCCGTGCGCCTCGGCCTGCGTCAGGTCAGCGGCCTGTCTGAAGCCGCCGCCCAACGCATCGTCAGCGCACGCCTTGCAGCCCCCTTCAGCAGCACCGAAGACCTGGCCCTGCGTTGCGCCCTCGATGTCGGCGACCTCAAGGCGCTGGCCAGTGCCGACGCTTTGAAGAGCCTGTCCGGCCACCGGCGTCAGCAGGTGTGGGACGCAGCGGCGCAGCAGTCAGCGCCCGGCTTGCTGCGGGCGGTGCCGGTGGCCGAAGACGCTTTGCTACTGCCCGCCGCCAGCGAGGGCGAAGAAGTAATCTTCGACTACGCAGCCTTGGGACTCACTTTAAGGCGCCACCCCTTGTCGCTGTTGCGTGAGCAGCTATCAAAAATGAGGCTGCTGACAGCGGCGCAACTGCGTGACCTGCCCAACGGTCGGCTGGTGCGCGCCTGCGGAATTGTCACCATGCGCCAGCAACCGCAAACCGCCAAAGGTGTGGTTTTCGTTACGTTGGAGGACGAAACCGGCCAGGTCAATGTGATTGTGTGGAAATCCTTGAAAGAGCGGCAACGCCCGGCGCTGCTGCGCGCGCGCCTGCTGGCGGTCCATGGCACCTGGCAGCGCGATGTCGAGAGTGGCGGCGACGCCTGCCACCTGATTGCCGGACACCTGCAAGACCTGACGCCGCTGCTGGGCGGCTTGACGACGCAGAGCCGGGAGTTTTGTTGAGGATTCAACAGAAAGAAAGACGCTCAAAAAGGAGCGGCCAGCGTTCCATGGAACGCTGGCCGACACCATTGTCAAATCAAAACCAGGCGCTTCAGGCCTTGGGGTCAGTCACTGCTGTGGTTCTTGATGTCCACCTTGGAGGCGATCAACACGCCGTTGCTGCCATTGCTGCCTTGGGTGACCTTGATTTCCACATAGACCCCGTTGGTCAAGATCATTTTTGGGTCGAGACCTGCCAGTGAGCACTTGATAGTGGAATGGCTCAAATCAGTCTTTAGGCAAAGTTATACAAGACAGTCTCAAACAGTCGCTCACGGCGGACAGCAATTCGACGGCTGAGTATCATGGAGACTGTTTCGCGGTCCCGATTCCTGCCTGGCGCAAGGGGCAAAGGTCGCGTCCCAAGGCAGTCCGCATGAACACCCTCATTCTCGAATCAATCCTGACCTGTCCGCGATGTGGCCACGCCAAGTTGGAAACCATGCCAACCGATGCTTGCCAGTTCTTTTACGAATGCGAAAACTGCAAAGCGCTGCTGCGTCCAAAAGCGGGGGACTGCTGCGTTTATTGCTCCTATGGCTCAGTCAGGTGCCCGCCGATGCAAGAACAGCGTGGCTGCTGTGCTTGAGGGCTTGCTGGTTGTGGGTCATAGACTCGACAATGGGCGTTGTCCTGATTGCCGCTCGTCGACGACCAGGTTTCAGCTCAATGTCTTTGCGCAGGAGGATAAAAAATGAACCCCCAAAACCATTGGGAGCAGGTTTATCAAAACAAAGCTGCGGACGCGGTCAGCTGGTTTCGCCCTCATCTGGAGCGCTCGCTTGCGTTGATAGAAAAGGCTGCCGGCAGTCGTGCCATGTCCGTCATTGACGTGGGCGGCGGCGAGTCGACCCTGGTCGATGATTTGCTCAGGGCGGGCTACCGTGACATCAGTGTGCTCGATATTTCGCAGCTGGCCATCGATGCAACCAGGCGCCGGCTTGGTCCGGCTGGCGCTGCCGTGACCTGGCTGGCTGCGGACGTCACCCAGGCGGTTCTCCCTGCGGCGAGGTATGACGTATGGCATGACAGGGCAGTATTTCACTTCTTGACCGACGACGAGCAGCGCAGAGCCTATGTGCGCCTTGTGATGCATGCTGTCAAACCGGGAGGCCATGTCATCGTTGCAACGTTTGGGCCCGAAGGACCCACCCAGTGCAGCGGCCTGGACGTAGTCAGGTATAACGCTGACGGCCTGCATAGTGAATTTGGCGATGCATTCAGCCTTGTCGAAAGTGCGACGGAATTACATCAGACTCCGTTTGGCACGACGCAGCAGTTTCTCTATTGTTACTGCATCAAGTCG
>DATCIC010000400.1:0-7003 GCA_036508025.1 Rhodoferax sp.
CTTGAAAAAGTGACGCCATCTGACGGTTCCGGTGGTGTGGACGAACAAATGCTGGAGTTTTTCCGTCGTTTCGGGCTGCCGATTCCGAATCTGCCCAATGCTCCAAAAAGTCCGCACCAGGCGCCGCCCAAGAATCATCCTCAGATTCCTGACGACGCACAGCCGCATGGCGTTGGTTCCGGCTTTATCCTGTCGGCGGACGGTCTTATCATGACCAATGCCCACGTCGTCGACGGCGCTGACGAGGTGCTGGTGACCCTTACCGACAAACGCGAGTTCAAGGCCAAAATCATCGGTGCGGACAAGCGCAGCGATATTGCGGTGGTCAAGATCGAAGCCACCGGCTTGCCCGCTGTCAAGGTGGGCGACGTGAGTCGACTCAAAGTTGGCGAATGGGTGATGGCTATCGGGTCACCGTTTGGCTTGGACAACACGGTGACGGCCGGCATTGTGAGCGCCAAACAGCGCGACACGGGCGACTACCTGCCCTTCATTCAGACCGATGTGGCTATCAATCCTGGCAATTCGGGCGGCCCCTTGATCAACATGCGCGGCGAAGTGGTGGGCGTCAACAGCCAGATTTATTCGCGCTCGGGTGGCTCCATGGGCATCTCGTTTGCCATTCCGATGGACGAAGCGTTTCGCGTCAGCGAGCAGTTGCGCGTGTCGGGTCGGGTTTCGCGCGGGCGCATCGGTGTGCAAATTGACCAGGTGACCAAAGATGTGGCGGAGTCCATTGGTTTGGGCAAGGCCCAGGGGGCGCTGGTACGCGGTGTCGAGCCTGGATCGCCCGCCGAGAAAGCAGGCGTGGAAGCAGGCGACATCATTACCAAGTTTGAAGGGAAAGCGGTCGAGAAATCCAGTGACCTGCCGCGCATGGTGGGTAGCACCAAACCGGGTGCCCGAAGCAGCCTGACTGTGTTTCGTCGTGGTAGCCAGAAAGAGTTAACGGTCACCATCGCGGAGATCGAAGCAGACAAAGTCGCAGCCAAGGCGGTCGACAAGGTCGAAAAGCCCAAAGCATCCAGTGCAGGGCAGGCGCTTGGATTGGCTGTCACCGAATTGACTGATGGGCAAAAGAAAGAACTCAAGGTCAAAGGTGGCGTGAAGGTCGAAACCGCGACCGATGCGGCTGCCCGCGCGGGTATCCGTGAAGGCGATGTGATTGTTGCTGTTGCCAATGTGGCGATTACCAACATCAAGGAATTCGAAAACGCGCTGGCAAAACTTGACAAGAACAAAGCAGTCAGCGTTCTGTTACGGCGTGGCGAATGGGCGCAATATGCGGTGATTCGACCGGCGCGTTAGGCAAGCAAGCTGTGCAAGACCCCAATTTAAAGAGGGGCTTGATGTTTTTTTTACCCGTTTTTTTGTCCGGCCCAAGTTTGCATTCACTAACTTTCAATTTTAACTAAGGCTGTTTTGGTTAGAATGGGAGTACGCAATTGGGGCTTAAAGGCATATCAAAAGGGTTGGACTCCACGATGCGGGATAATCAATACGGACTCACAGGTGATCCACAGTTCACCCACAAGTTGTCCAGAGGTTGACCCATCGATTGTGTTGATAAGCTGTGTATAAGATTTTGTTGCTGCACTGCAACGACTCATGTTGACTGTTTTTTGGGCTGTATGTTCTGGGGTTTTTACCTACAATGAACTTCCAGCTATCGCAGTTGCCAATGATTGTTGGTTCAGGGCGCGTCAAAACTTGACGTGCCCTTTTTTCTTGCCTCTCATCGTTTTAATTCAGTCACTTGAAGCTCGCCCTTGATGAATCACATCAGAAATTTTTCGATTATTGCGCACATTGATCATGGCAAATCCACCCTGGCAGATCGCTTGATCCAGCGTTGTGGGGGTCTGCAAGAGCGAGAGATGGAGGCCCAGGTGCTGGACTCGATGGATATCGAGAAAGAGCGTGGGATAACCATCAAGGCGCAGACGGCGTCACTCAAATACAAAGCGCAGAACGGCCAGATTTACAACCTCAATTTGATCGACACGCCGGGACACGTTGACTTCTCCTATGAAGTCAGCCGCTCCCTCTCGGCCTGTGAGGGTGCACTGCTGGTGGTGGACGCCAGCCAGGGCGTCGAAGCACAAACGGTGGCCAACTGCTACACCGCGCTTGATCTGGGGGTGGAGGTGGTACCGGTCTTGAACAAGATGGACTTGCCCAACGCGGATCCGGATAACGCCAAGATTGAAATTGAAGATGTGATTGGTATCGATGCTACCGATGCCATCGCGTGCTCAGCCAAAACCGGCATGGGCATTGATGAAATCCTGGAAGCCGTGGTGGCCCGCATGCCGCCGCCCAAGGGCAACCCGGCCGGTCCATTGCGTGCCATGATCGTCGACAGCTGGTTCGATACTTATGTTGGGGTCGTGATGTTGGTGCGTGTGGTCGACGGGCGCCTTGCCAAAGGCGAACGCATCAAGATGATGGCCACCGGCACCACCTACAACGCCGACAATTTGGGCGTTTTTACGCCCGCCAATGAACCGCGCGAGTCATTGGAGGCGGGTGAGGTGGGTTACATCATTGCCGGCATTCGCGAACTGCAGGCGGCCAAGGTGGGTGACACCATTACCCTGATCAAAGCCGGTACCGGTGGTGCTGCCTTTACGGCTACCGAGCCACTGCCAGGTTTCAAGGAAATCCAGCCACAGGTGTTTGCGGGTCTTTATCCGACTGAGGCCAGCGAGTATGAAGGTCTGCGCGACAGTCTGGAAAAACTCAAACTCAACGATTCTTCGCTGCGCTATCAACCTGAAGTGTCACAGGCACTGGGTTTTGGTTTCAGGTGTGGTTTTCTGGGTTTGCTGCACATGGAGATCGTGCAGGAGCGTCTGGAGCGGGAGTTTGACCAGGACCTGATCACCACGGCACCGAGCGTGGAATACCAGGTGGTGCAGGCGGACGGCACGGTCAAGATGGTCGAGAACCCATCCAAGATGCCCGATCAGGGCCGGCTTGACGAGGTGCGCGAGCCCATTGTCACCGTGCATTTGTACATGCCGCAAGACTATGTGGGTGCGGTCATGACGCTGGCCAACCAGAAGCGCGGCGTGCAGATGAATATGGCGTACCACGGCCGGCAGGTGATGCTCACTTATGAAATGCCGCTGGCCGAGATCGTCATGGACTTTTTTGACAAACTCAAGTCAGTATCGCGCGGCTATGCGTCGATGGACTATGAGTTCAAGGAGTACCGCGCCGCTGATGTCGTGAAGGTTGATATTTTGCTCAACGGCGACAAAGTCGATGCGCTGTCCATCATCGTGCACCGCTCCCAGTCGCAATACCGGGGTCGTGCGGTGGTGGCCAAAATGCGCGAGATCATTTCCAGGCAAATGTACGACGTGGCAATCCAGGCCGCGATTGGGTCCAACGTAATTGCGCGTGAGACAATCAAAGCCATGCGCAAGAACGTCATCGCCAAGTGCTATGGCGGCGACATTTCGCGTAAACACAAGCTTTTGGACAAGCAAAAAGAAGGTAAGAAACGCATGAAACAGATTGGTTCGGTGTCCGTGCCGCAAGAGGCATTTTTGGCGATTTTGCAGGTGGATGCTTGATGCAGATTCTTACCTCTTTTATTCTGGCGGCCTTTGTCGGCTACGCCGGCGCCTGGTACTTTGGCATGCTCGAAGGTAACTTTGCGTTGTTGCTGTTTCTGGCCACGGTGGTGACCGGGGTTTACTGGCTGGCCGAGCGTTTTTACTTCCTGCCGCAGCGGCAAAAGGCGGTGGCGTTGCTGGAGGCGGACGCTATCAAGCGCCGCGAAGCACTCACCAAGCAAGGTATCAGCCAGGTCGACATGAATATCACCGAGGCCAGGAGCCGCATGTTGGCGCAGCCCTGGTGGCTGGACTGGACGGCGGGGCTGTTCCCGGTGATCATCGCCGTGTTTTTCTTGCGCTCGTTCCTGTTCGAGCCCTTCAAGATTCCGTCGGGTTCCATGATTCCGACCCTGATGGTGGGCGACTTGATTCTGGTCAACAAGTTTCACTACGGTGTGCGCCTGCCGGTGATCAATACCAAGATCACCGAAGGCACGCCGCCGCAGCGTGGCGATGTGATGGTGTTCCGCTATCCACCCAAACCAAGCCTCGATTACATCAAGCGTGTGGTCGGTGTCCCCGGTGACGAGGTGGCTTATCTGAACAAGCGTCTCACTATCAATGGCCAGGTGATTGAAACCGTCGCCTTGCCAGAGTTCTTTGACGAAGACGCCATGCGTTACTTGAAACAGTTTGAAGAAACACTGGGCGAGCAAAAGCACCGCTTGCTCAACGATGATGACCGGCCCGCCTTTATTCCCGGCACGGACGATTTCGCTTTCAAGCAGAACTGCCGCTACAGTGTTGAAGGCGTGGTGTGCAAGGTGCCTGCAGGCCACTACTTCATGATGGGCGATAACCGCGACAACTCGCTGGACTCTCGTTACTGGGGTTTTGTGCCGGATAAAAACATTGTGGGCAAAGCATTTTTTGTCTGGATGAATTTCAGCAGCTTGAAGCGCATCGGCTCTTTCAACTGATTAGGAGAATGCAAGATGGTTCAGTTCAAATCCAGGCAGCGTGGCCTGTCTTTTTTGGGGCTCTTGTTTGTCGGTGGTACGCTGGCTGTGGCTGGCGTCATCACCGCCCAAATCGTGCCCACTGCCATTGAATACCAGGCGGTTCTCAAAGCGGCGAACAAGGCGAGTGAAGGCAATTCGGTGGCCGAAGTGCGCAGTATTTTTGATAAGGCGGCGGCGATCGACAACATCAGTTCCCTGAGTGGCAAAGACCTGGACGTCACCAAGGAGAATGACAAGATCGTCGTCAGTTTTGCCTACCAGCGCGAGATTCACCTCGCCGGTCCCGGCTACCTGACCCTTAAATACGCCGGACGTTCCCGCTAAAGTGTTGGCTAAGAGGTATGGGTTTGAATAATGGTTTGATGGCGCTGCAGGGTCGCTTGCAGCACGAGTTTTCCAACCCCGGTTTGCTGACGCGCGCGCTCACCCATCGCAGTTTTTCACTTGATCACAATGAACGGCTGGAGTTTCTGGGCGACTCGGTGCTGGGTCTGGCCGTGGCTGACCTGTTGTATGAACGCCTGAGCACCCTGCCGGAGGGTGATTTGTCGCGCGTGCGTGCCAATCTGGTCAAGCAGGACACGCTGCATCATCTGGCCGAGGGCTTGGGCTTGCCGCAGGTGATTCGGCTGGGCGAAGGCGAGGCCCGCTCGGGCGGTCACAAACGACCCTCTATCCTGGCCGATGCGCTGGAAGCCGTGATTGGGGCGGTTTATCTGGATGGCGGCTTTACCGTGGCGCAGGCTCTGGTGCAGCGCCTGTTTCAGGCGGTGGACATCAAGTCTGATATGGACGCGATTGGCAAAGACCCGAAGACCGAACTGCAGGAATGGTTGCAAGGGCGCAAGATGAACCTGCCGCTGTATCGGGTGGTTGCCACCTTGGGGGCGGCGCACAAGCAGACGTTTGACGTCGAGTGCGAAATTGTTGAACTTAATTTTTCAGAACGTGGCATCGGCGGTTCCCGTCGTGCTGGCGAACAGGCCGCAGCTGCTGCGATGCTGCAAACACTCAAGGCAAAGGCCGGGCAATGACTGCTTCAAAAACTACCGTTAAAACACTAAAACCCAAGAAATTGGATGTCGCCAAATCTTCTGCTACTGAATCAGTAGCTGTTGATGCAATAACCACGGGGGCTGAAGGTCAAAATGACATAGAAAGCATGCTCAAAAGCATGCGCGTGGGCGCTGCGTCGGCTGTGCCGGTTGAAGGTCAGCGCTGCGGCTTGATCGCCATCGTGGGCAAGCCCAATGTCGGTAAATCGACCTTGATGAATGCGCTGGTGGGTCAAAAAATCAGCATCACCTCGCGCAAGGCGCAAACCACGCGCCACCGCATTACCGGCATCCACAGCCAGGGCGCTGCCCAGTTTGTGTTTGTCGATACGCCCGGCTTTCAGACGCGTCATAACAACGCCCTGAACCGCTCGCTCAACAAAACCGTGCTCGGCGCGGTCGGCGATGTCGATCTGATTTTGTTCGTGGTGGAAGCGGGCATGTTCAACCAGGCCGACGCCAAGGTGCTGGCGCTGCTGAGCAAAGACATTCCCACCTTGCTGGTGGCCAACAAGCTCGATCAGGTCACCCGCCGCGCCGACATCGCACCCTGGCTGCAAGAGATGCAGCAGCGCCACACGTTTGCCGAATTCGTGCCAATGTCGGCCAAGAACGCCAAAGACGTCGAACGTATGCTGGGCATTTGCGAAAAATACCTGCCCGAGCAGGCCTGGTGGTACGCCGAAGACGAGTTGACCGACCGCAGCGAGAAGTTTTTGGCCAGCGAGACCGTGCGCGAAAAGCTGTTCCGCTTGACCGGTGACGAGTTGCCGTACACCTCCACGGTGGTGATTGACAAATTCGAGGAAGAAGCCGGTCGCGGCAAGCAAAAGCGACTGCTGCGCATTGCCGCCACCATCGTGGTGGAGCGTGACACGCACAAAGCGATGGTGATTGGCGACAAGGGCGAGCGCATCAAGCGCATCGGCATGGAAACCCGCGTGGAGCTGGAGAAAGCGCTGGACTGCAAGGTGTTCATCGAAATGTGGGTCAAAGTGCGCTCCGGTTGGGCTGACGATGAAGCGCGGGTGCGTTCGTTCGGCTACCAGTAAGCTTTGAGAATTGCAGCTTGATGCCCCGTTGCTGTGGGGTCAGTGTTGTGGGAGGCAGGCGATGGGTTGGGGCGGCGTCCTCATGCTGTCAAAGGCCCAGAAATCGGCCACCGCCCCAACCCATCACCTGCTGGCGAGCGTGCTTGGAGCGCGGATAGGAAGTCAAGATTCAAAAAAATGTGCCGACTTGAGCGGCTTCTTGGCAGCGTTACCGGACGGTCGCGGCGATGTGTTGGGTTGCGATGATTTCTTCTAACCGGTCATTGCCGTCGCGGGTTCAATTTCGTCATTTTCCCGGCCCCAAA
>DATCIC010000401.1:0-3716 GCA_036508025.1 Rhodoferax sp.
CTGCTCAGCGACCTGGCGTCGGGCATGACCGGGCAGATTTCTTATGTCGATTGCGGCGTCAGCCAGACCGCCGTGGCAGTCGTTGAATCTTGATAAAATAAGGCTGTAGCCCCCGTCGATACTGCATAGGTAGCTATTTAATTAATAGCTACCTAGCCAGTCACAATTCAGGACTTGACGCAATCGGCGTAGTAGTGTCGCTGCCCGTCAGCCTCCTGTTCTTCCACCAGTCCATGAATATCGGTTTCAAAACCGGGGCACTGGGTATTGAACTCGCGGGCAAATTTCAGGTAGTCCACGATCTTCTTGTTGAACACTTCACCCGGTATCAACAAGGGAATGCCCGGCGGGTAAGGTGTGACCAGGCCGACCGTGACGCGGCCTTCCAGCTGGTCAATGGCTACACGCTCGGTTTTACGTAGCGCAATGTGGGCATAAGCATCGCTAGGCTTCATGGCCGGCGTCAGGTCGCTTAAATACATGTCGGTGGTCAGGCGCGCGATGTCATATTTGGCGTAGAGCTGATGAATATGCTGACACAAATCGGCCAGACCCATGGTTTCGTACCTGGGGTGCTTCTGACAAAACTCGGGCAAGATGCGCCACATCGGCTGATTCTTGTCGTAGTCGTCCTTGAACTGCTGCAAGGCAGTCAACATGCTGTTCCAGCGGCCCTTGGTGATGCCGATGGTGAACATGATGAAAAAGCTGTAGAGCCCGGTTTTCTCGACCACCACGCCGTGTTCGGCGAGGAATTTGGTCACGATGCTGGCCGGAATGCCGGTCTTGGCAAACTTGCCGTTCAAGTCCATGCCGGGCGTGACCACCGTCGATTTGATTGGGTCGAGCATATTGAAGCCGGTGGCCATTTTGCCAAAACCGTGCCAATTGACACCCGCCTTGGCTTTGGCTGACTCGCCTTTAATGATCCAGCTGTCGGCGCGGCCAATGCCCTCTTCCACCAGTTTTTCAGGTCCCCAGACCTTGAACCACCAGTCGTCGCCATATTCTTTGTCGATCTTGCGCATGGCACGCCGGAAATCGAGCGCTTCAGCAATGCTTTCTTCCACCAGCGCCGTGCCGCCGGGTGGCTCCATCATGGCGGCAGCCACGTCGCAACTGGCAATGATGCTGTACTGCGGGCTGGTACTGGTGTGCATCAGATACGCGTCGTTGAACAGGTGCTTGTCAAGTTTGACCGTTTGCGAATCCTGCACCAGCACCTGGCTGGCCTGGCTGATGCCGGCCAACAGCTTATGAATCGATTGCGTGGCGTACACCATGGCGTGTTTCGGGCGCGAGCGCTTTTTACCCATCGCATGGTAGGTCCCGTAAAACGGGTGAAATGCCGCATGCGGCAACCAGGCTTCGTCAAAGTGGATGTTCTCCACATAGCCGTCAAGCATGCTTTTGACGGTCTCGGTGTTGTACAGCACGCCGTCGTAGGTGGACTGGGTCAGCGTCAGGACGCGCGGCTTGATCTGACTCAGGTCGGCGTTAGGCAGATGTTCCCTGATCAAGGGGTTGGCCCTGATTTTTGCCTTGATGGCGGCCGGCTCAAATTCGCTTTTGGGGATCGGCCCAATGATGCCAAAGTGGTTGCGCGTGGGCTTCAAAAAAACCGGAATGGCCCCCGTCATGATGATCGCATGCAGGATCGACACATGGCAATTGCGGTCCACCACCACCACGTCGTTGGGCGCCACCGTGTGGTGCCACACCATCTTGTTGCTGGTACTGGTGCCATTGGTGACAAAAAAGCAGTGATCGGCATTGAAGATGCGCGCGGCATTGCGCTCGCTCTTGCCAATGGCGCCGTCATGGTCCAGCAGTTGCCCCAGCTCTTCTACCGCATTGCAAACGTCAGCGCGCAGCATGTTTTCACCATAAAACTGGTGGTACATCTGGCCCACCGGACTCTTCAAAAAAGCCACGCCACCCGAGTGGCCTGGGCAGTGCCAGGAGTAAGAGCCATTTTCCGCGTAATCCAGCAAGGCCTTGAAAAACGGCGGCTGGACGCTTTCCAGGTAGTTTTTGGCCTCGCGAATAATGTGCCGCGCCACGAACTCGGGCGTGTCCTCAAACATGTGAATGAAGCCGTGCAATTCACGCAAGATGTCATTCGGGATGTGGCGCGAGGTCTTGGTCTCGCCATAGATATAGATCGGCACATCAAGATTCTTGCGACGTACCTCTTCGATGAAGTGGCGCAAATTCACGACTGCCGGATCGAGATCGGGACCGGGCGTGAATTCCTCGTCATCAATGGACAAAATAAAGGCACTGGCGCGGCTTTGCTGCTGCGCAAACTGGCTCAGGTCACCATAACTGGTCACACCCAGCACTTCCAGGCCTTCTGACTCGATGGCCTGAGCCAACGCCCGAATGCCCAGTCCGGAGGTGTTTTCAGAACGAAAATCTTCGTCAATGATCACAATGGGAAAACGAAATTTCATTGATAACTCCAGCCAGACACAAATAATTTAGGAAACAGGCGCGAAGTGTACGGACTTATGCCGCTGCGGCCCTTGCGCATGGCGACTTTTGCCGCAGAATGTGGCAAGAGAAACACAATGGGAAACGAACATGGCTGAATCGACGGTCTGGTGGCTGATGGCAGGAACGGCCATTGCGGTCGAACTGCTGACTGGCACCTTTTATTTACTGATGCTGTCACTGGGACTGGCCGGCGCTGCCATCGCTGCCCATCTGGGGGCGACGGTGCCGGCCCAACTGGTGGTGGCGGCCCTGCTGGGCGGTGGTTTTGTTGCGGCTTGGCGCAGTTACAAGAAGCACCAGCCGCCTGCACTGCCTGCCAGCGCCAACCGGGATGTCAATCTGGATATTGGGGAAACCCTGCATGTCGAGGCCTGGAACGAGGATGGCACCAGCACCGCAAAGTACCGCGGTGCCGTCTGGAACGTATCGCTGCGGGCTGGCGCTGTGTCAGCCCCCGGTCTGCACCGCATTGTCGAAGTCGTCGGCAGCCGGCTGGTGGTCGAAAAATTGTGAAATCGGGTAGCTATTTTTTGGAGAGTCAAATGGAAGTTGCAGTCATCCTGTTCGTGATCGCGGTGATCTTTATCACGCAGTCCATCAAGGTCGTTCCCCAACAACACGCGTGGGTCGTCGAGCGGCTTGGCAAATACAACGGCACCCTGATGCCGGGTTTGAACTTTCTGGTGCCCTTTGTCGACAAGGTAGCCTACAAACATCTGCTCAAGGAAGTCCCGCTGGACATCCCCAGCCAGGTCTGCATCACGCGTGACAACACCCAGTTGCAGGTCGATGGCATTTTGTATTTTCAGGTCACCGATGCGATGCGGGCCAGCTATGGCTCCAGCAACTACATCGTGGCCATCTCTCAATTGGCGCAGACCTCGTTGCGCTCCGTCATTGGCAAGCTCGAACTCGACAAAACGTTTGAAGAGCGCGACATCATCAACGCCCAGGTGGTGCAGGCGATTGATGAGGCCGCACTGAACTGGGGAGTCAAGGTGCTCCGTTATGAAATCAAGGATCTGACGCCACCGAAAGAAATTCTGCACGCCATGCAGCAGCAAATCACCGCCGAGCGTGAAAAACGGGCACTGATTGCCGCCTCGGAAGGTCGCCGCCAGGAGCAGATCAATATTGCCACCGGTGAACGTGAAGCCTTCATTGCCCGCTCTGAAGGTGAAAAGCAGGCGGTGATCAACAAGGCCCAGGGCGATGCG
>DATCIC010000402.1:0-6316 GCA_036508025.1 Rhodoferax sp.
TTCGGCCTTGCCCTGGTTTTGCAACTGTTCGAACACCGTGATCACGTCGGCCGGCTTGGTCGCGTTGATCAAGGCACCCAGCGCCATAAACACCATGCGGTGCTCGTAACGGTAAAAATCACGCTCGGTCAACAAGTCATTGACACGGTCCCAGGCGCCGTTGTCGAGCAACAGCCCGCCCAGGACGCTGGACTCGGCTTCGATCGAGTGCGGGGGAATGCGCAATTGCGCAACTTGGGCGTCTTGACCGTAGTCAAAAGGCACGGCAGAAAGTACAGCAGACATGGGGGTTGGGTTTTCCTTTGAACCGTCAATACTACGCCAGCGCCAGGCCAACGTCGAATGAAAAGCTGGGCACAAGCCCTTTAAAAGCTGTGGACAAACTGTGGAAATTGCGGGACAAACCGGTTTTTACGACGCTGTTGGCCCGAAGGATGTAACACTTATCCGGTCAGGTCATTTCCAACATGGATGCTGCATTTCGCAACGGGATGATTGAGCGGAGGATGTGGCAATGGCGATCGTTCAACATTCCCTTGTCTGCAGCGTTTCTTGGTCTCAACTAATCAACCGCCCTAGTCTGGATTGATGCTGTTGGTTCGAGCCTTGATTCGCTCCCCAAGAATACCGATGATGGTAACTGGGTAATTGCTATCGGCGAATAGTAGGGGGATGGCTCCCAGAAAAGATTCTGTGTGCCGGTAAGGACTCAACTGTTCAGCAATTCCACTGCGTGCTTGTGCAGATTCCTAGCAATCGTACTGGCATGACGCTCTTTCATGGCAATATTTGGTGGCACTTGCGTGTTCAAGAATTCAGTCACCAGGCGTTTGAAAAGAGGGGACTCTGGATCTGCTAGATCTTTACGATACTCAGGCGAGTCTGATTGGGCTAAAGCGCTTAATATAAAGTCGCTCTCCGAGATAGGGCCGCGACCCCGCTGCGGGTACATGAACTCTGCAAGCTTATTTCTTGGTTCATCGCGATGGCGCATGGTCCTTCCCAATGCGCTTACCTCAGCCCTAAGTTCACCAACGGCTGACAGCAAGTACTCATCTTTTCCGACTTTTTTCTCCTCGATGTTGGCAACGACGAACTGGCCGAAATGCTTGAGGAAAGTTGTATATTCTGGCTTTAGTGATGCCGCATAGGTCGCAATCACCTTGTCTTTTAGTTTGGTTTTGAACAGCTGTATGGTGTGGTAATGCAAATCTCGAGGGTAAGTGATGTGTTCAATCGGGGATGTGTCGAATGAGTAGTTGGTTTTGTCATCTTTGATGATGATCGCAGGTTTATCAAACGCAAGTCTCATACCAAGTTCAAACATGACATTGGGGTTTTTGGCGCTTACGTCACACACGACCATGTCGTTGTCGTAAATGTTCTGCACGATACGCTTCTGAATTATTCCGACCTCGTTCGAATCACTCACAACTTCGACTTCAAAATTAGTGTCATTGAGCGCTTCTTTTATCACTAGTCGCACTTCCTCCCAATGACCCTCGGAGCACCCGTCAATTGCGGAAATCGGCATTACTAGGCCACATCGCAGCTTTTTTTTCTCGGACATGTCTTCTTTCGAGTTGATGAAAGGGTCAATACCACCCTGAATGACCCCCATTCAAGTAACACGGGGGGCTGTGAGTACAGCGTCCCATGGTACTGCCAATTCGCGTGCGCACCATCCCAAACTGGGAGAGACTAACCCTATGCTGGTGCTTGTGCCAGTAGAGATGGCGGGCGCTGGGGCTGGATTCGTATCGAATTGGCTCCCCACGAATGCCGAAACTGAGAACTGGACAGTGGAGTTTATTGCTAAAAGCTAGGGTACCCCGCGGTATTCAAAAATGCCCGCACGCTACATGAATCTTTTCCCATGGGGAACCACGGCTGCAAGTTAAGACAGCGGTCGTTGATGCTGGCAAGTCCGGGAAAAGTTCATAGTGTTGGCCGCGTGGAGTTTCAGAGACAAAAGGCGGGTTTTCTTCACCTTGCCCAACGGCTGTTCTTCCACAACGTCTGACCGTCAAAAGCGCAGTTAAAACACGATTGTTTGCCATTGGTTGCGCTGTGCGACTGTAAACTTCTATCAGTTGCAATTTCGGCTTTGCCGCGTAAGAAGTCACTGGGCTTCTAACAGTGAATGACTCCAGAGGGTTGAAAGCGGTAGTGGAAATTTCTCGATTGCAGTCACTCAATAATGGGGTGACGGTTTAACGATTCACATCACCAGCAGCAAATAGCAGAGCGACGAAGGAGCGCAGTCATTTGTTGTCAGCGTGCATGTGATTGCTATACATTTTTCGATTCCACTTTTTAGTCAAGTGGCGGTAAAGTTTTATCACACCGTTGAGCATTAGAGTGAGCCAGCACTTTTCCCACTGAGGTGACATTAAATGCAGTTGAAATATTATCCCACCACTCTCTAAGTGTTTTCAGATTTGGTCTGCTGTCCCATTCTTTCATGAAGGAATTAATGTTAATTTGTTTTACGTTGTCATCTTTAGAGTAAAGTTGATATATTGAGTTAATTGCTTTCATCTGCTCTTCAGACAGCTTGACCGGTATTTTAACTAACGCTCCTCCAAAAGATACTTGCTGAACTAAGGATATGGAATTAATAAAGCTTATGTTGGGAATAATTAGTCGAAAAAAATCATTATTGAGAGCGTGCTCAATTAATATATCATTTGGTAGGTTATGATTTGTTAGTATTTCAATTGCTTTTTTATAATCTTCTGAATTCTTACTAATACCTACATCAACATACCCATGCAATATTTCTGGGTAGTATTGTTGTATTTTTTTTAAACTACCGAATGGATTTAAACGCACTGCATTCAAAATGTCTAAGTGATCAAGCCAATCACGGCTCGTTGGAAGTTCACTGTAGAATATTCTTCCAAACATATCGTTTAAAACATCTAGCCCTTGATGTATATTCCCGCTAAGTGGTGAAAAATTATTCACTGCATGCGATACAGTTAAACCTAGTAGAGCTTCATCTGAAACTTTATCGACAATTTCCACTGCAAGGCTAATTCCAGCTCGTGCAATACGATTTGCACCTTTCTGAAATCTATGTATCATTAATTCAGATAGAAGATCATAATCTGCCGGTCTTTCAGTAGCTGCCGCTGTTTTCTGAGCTTGAACCAAAAGCAACTGAAAGCTAGGGTCTGCAAATGCCTCCAACGCCCCACCCACCTGCGTCATTTTAGGCATTAACCTACTTTCAAACTCTGCAACTCTAGTATTTGCAATATCTAGAGCTTCTTGAGAGTAATCCTTTCGCAGCTGCAAGCTCATTTCTTGATAAACTTCTCGCGCACGTTTTTCATCAATGCCGATATGCACGACCATTTGCTGGGTTTGAATATTGGTGGAACTATCCCCGCCCTTTTGACTCTGACTATTTATCATCCTTATCTCCACCTATTCTTAAACTTCCACCAACTTGTATATTTGTTGAATCATCGCCGCCTTTTTGAACTTGTGTATTTACTCGAGTAGAAAGGAACCAGCCTATTATTGCAAGAGGTATTGCAATTGCAATTCCACTAAAAAGCCACTCTTTATTTTGAATAATCCATTCCATATTAACTTTCTCAGACCATGACGTATAACGTTGAAGTCCAGCGACTGCCGAAGGCGCTCCGCTGCAATGAAGGGTTGAGCATGGCGCTACAAGGTTACTGAGATGTCTTGAAGCGCTATACCCAACTGCAAGAGCTTATAGCCACGCTTACCGTGAATGAATAAGGATCTTGCTCGACCAGCTGGACGGACCGCTTTTGCGGAATACCGGCCTGCCACCCCCCGTTCATGTAACACGGGGGGCTGTGAGTACAGCGTCCCATGGTACTGCCAATTCGCATGCGCACCATCCCAAACCGGGGGAGACATAACCCTATGTCGGTGCTTGTGCCAGTAGAGATGGCGGGCGCTGGGGCCAGATTCGTATCGAATTGGCTCCCCAGCGAAGGCTCGAACCAACAGCGTCAATCCAGACCAGGGCGGCTGATTACTTGAAGCCAACAGCGAAACAGACCCCGCACAAACGGCAAACTCGCCACCACGTCTCACCAAGCTTCAATCAGACGAAACATGACACCAGCGCCGGGGGGGTGCCGGGCACCGATTTCTGGGCCTTTGACAGTATGAGGGGCCCGGCATACCCTGCCCCGGCGCGCCACGCCGCCAAAACAAAAGCCCGCAAAAGCGGGCTTTTATCAGCTGGAAAATTTATGCCATTTCAGCCTGTAGCCCCCGTCATACGGGCGCGAGCAGCTATCAATAACATTGCATCAACTCGTCCTCAGTAGACCTGCCCCAACTGATCCAGAATCGCCGGATTCTCCAGTGTGGACGTGTCCTGGGTGATGGTCTCGCCCTTGGCCAGTGAGCGCAACAAGCGGCGCATGATCTTGCCGGAACGGGTCTTGGGCAGGTTCTCGCCAAAGCGGATGTCCTTGGGTTTGGCAATCGGGCCAATTTCTTTGGCCACCCAGTCACGCAGTTCCTTGGCAATGGCTTTGGCTTCATCACCCGTGGGCACCGGACGCTTGAGCACGACAAAGGCGCAAATCGCCTCACCGGTCATATCGTCCGGGCGCCCGACCACCGCAGCTTCGGCCACCAGATCGGTCTTGGCGACCAGCGCCGACTCGATTTCCATCGTGCCCATGCGGTGACCGGAGACGTTGAGCACGTCATCAATGCGGCCGGTGATGCGGAAGTAACCACGATCGACACTGCGCACCGCGCCGTCCCCCGCCAGATAAACCGTGCCACCCAATTCATCAGGGAAATAGCCTTTTTTGAAGCGCTCCGGGTCGTTCCAGATATTGCGAATCATCGACGGCCAGGGGCGCTTGACGACCAACAGGCCGCCCGATCCATTGGGCACATCGTGACCCGCTTCGTCCACGATCGCCGCCATGATGCCGGGCAGTGGCAAGGTGCAGCTGCCTGGAACCAGTGGTGTGGCACCGGGTAGCGGCGAGATCATGTGGCCGCCGGACTCGGTCTGCCAGAAGGTGTCCACAATCGGGCAACGCTCACGACCAACGTGTTTGTAGTACCACATCCAGGCTTCGGGGTTGATCGGTTCACCGACCGTGCCCAGGATGCGCAGACTGGAGAGGTCAGAGCGATCAGGGTGTACTTTTGCATCGCTCTCGGACGACTTGATCAGCGCACGGATGGCGGTGGGTGCGGTGTAAAAGATAGTGCACTTGTGACGCTCGATCATCTGCCAGAACCTACCGGCATTCGGGTAAGTCGGGATGCCTTCAAAGATGATTTGCGTAGCGCCTGCTGCCAGCGGCCCATAGGCCACGTAGGAGTGGCCGGTGATCCAGCCGATGTCGGCGGTGCACCAGAACACATCGGACGGCTGCAGGTCAAAGACCCAGTCCATCGTCAGCTTGGCCCACAGCAAAAAGCCGCCGGTGGCGTGTTGCACGCCTTTGGGTTTGCCCGTTGAACCCGAGGTAAAAAGAATGAACAGGGGATGCTCGGCGCCCACCGCCACCGGCGCACATTCGGTGCTTTGCCCGGCCAATGCATTGGTGAATGTGACGTCGCGCCCGGCGACCATGTTGCAGGCGGTGGTGGCGCGCTGGTACACAAAGACCGTCTTGATCGACTCGCAGCCGCCCAGACTCAAACCCTCGTCCACAATCGACTTCAAGGGCAACTCTTTGCCGCCGCGCTTTTGGTAGTTGGCTGTGACCACGGCCACCGCACCGGCGTCCATGATGCGTTCTTGCAGCGCCTTGGCCGAAAAGCCGCCAAACACCACGCTGTGGATGGCACCAATGCGGGCGCAGGCCTGCATGGCAATCACGCCTTCGAGTGACATCGGCATGTAGATCAGGACGCGATCACCCTTGTTGATGCCATGGGCCTTGAGTGCGTTGGCAAACTGGCTGACGCGGGCCAACAATTCTTTGTAGCTGGTCTTGGTAACGGCACCGTCGTCGGCTTCAAAAATGACGGCGGTCTTGTTCTCAACCGGCGTGCCCATATGCTTGTCCAGGCAATTGGCCGAGGCGTTGAGTTCGCCGTCTTCAAACCATTTGTAAAACGGTGCATTGGACTCGTCGAGGGTCTTGGTGAAGGGTTTGGTCCAGACCACGTTTTCGCGCGCCAAGCGAGCCCAGAAGCCTTCAAAATCTTTCTCGGCTTCGGCGCACAGCGCGTTGTAGCCGTCCATGCCGGATATGCGCGCGGCCTTGACAATGGCTGCACTTGGCGGGAAAACGCGGTTTTCAACCAATGTGGATTCAACGGCGGTTGATGGTGAACTCAT
>DATCIC010000403.1:0-5551 GCA_036508025.1 Rhodoferax sp.
AATTTGGCGCTGTGCATGCGCTGGCCACCCAATATGACAATTTTTGGGCCACGGTCGGTGTTCATCCCGACAATGAAGACGTCCAGGAACCCAGCCTGCAGGACCTGATCAGCCGCGGCCAGCTGCCGCGCGTAGTTGGGATCGGTGAGACCGGGCTTGACTATTACCGTCTGGGCGAGCGTAGCGTGGCCGACATGGCGTGGCAACGCGAGCGCTTTCGCACCCATATCCACGCCGCCCGGCAGTTGACCAAACCACTGGTGATTCATACCCGATGCGCATCCGGCGATACCCTGGGCATACTTCGGGAAGAAGGTGAAAACGGCACTTTGGGAAGCGCCGGGGGTGTCTTTCATTGTTTTACCGAAACTGTTGACGTGGCGCGAGCGGCGCTGGACCTGGGTTTTTACATCTCTTTTTCTGGCATCCTGACTTTCAAAAACGCCCAAGACCTGCGCGATGTCGCCGCCTTTGTGCCGCTGGACCGTCTGCTGATTGAGACCGACAGTCCCTATCTGGCGCCAGTGCCTTACCGTGGCAAAACCAACAATCCGTCGCTGGTGCCGTTTGTGGCGGCGCAGTTGGCTGAGATCCGACACCGTCCGGTGGAATACATCGGGGAGATCACCAGCCGCAATTTCGAGACGCTGTTCAAAGGGGTTTTGTTGTGAAGCCCGGTCAAGGAACAAATTAATGTTTAACTTTAAATATGTTTTTTATCTTATTGTTTTATATGGTTATTCTTTCTGTCATGCAGGCTCGTATGACGATTTTTTCACGGCCATCAAACGCGACGATGCCAACACGGTCATCCATTTGTTAAACCGGGGTTTTGATGCCAATACGCTCGATCCGGCGGGTGAACATGGTTTGTTGCTGGCCATACGGGAACCCTCGCTTGAGGTGGCGGCGGTCCTGATCAACTGGCCCAAAACCAAGGTCGAGACGCGTAACCGCCAGGACGAAAGCCCGCTCATGCTCGCGGCCATCGCTGGCTTGACCGACATCTGCCAACAGCTCATCAGCAAAGACGCGGACGTCAACAAGCCAGGCTGGACGCCGCTGCATTACGCGGCCACCCATGGGCATCTGGCGGTCATGAACCTGCTGTTGGAAAACAACGCCTATATTGATGCAGCATCACCCAACGGCAGCACACCGCTGATGATGGCAGCGAACTATGGCACGCCAATGGCCGTCAAGCTGCTGCTTGAAGCTGGCGCAGACCCCCTGCTCAAGAATGAGCAGGGGCTGTCCGCGATTGACTTTGCCCAGCGCGCCAACCGCACTGAGTCCGCCGAGATTATTGCCACCTTTGTGCGGGGTCGCCAACCGAAAGAAAAATGGTAGCTTGATCTGAATCGTACTTTATACGATGTATATTATGTTAAGTTATGTTACTGCGGTTAGACTTTCAGCTTTGCCACTTACTGGATATTGATCATGAGCAAACTGGTTACGTACGACCTTGCGGATGGTGTTGCCACGCTGACCCTGGACAATGGCAAGGTGAACGCCATGTCGCCCGATTTAATCGTCGACTTCAATCAGGCGCTGGATCAGGCCGAGCAAGATGGCGCGGTGGTGATCGTGACTGGCAAACCGGGCATTCTTTCCGGCGGATTCGATCTGAAGGTCATGATGTCCAGCCCGCAAAATGCGATTGACCTGGTGACCGCCGGGTCAAAGCTGACGCGTCGCATGCTGGCCCACCCGTTTCCGCTCATCGTCGCCTGTCCGGGTCACGCCGTTGCCAAGGGCGCTTTTTTGTTGCTGGCAGCCGACTACCGAATTGGCGTCGAGGGGCCATTCAATATCGGTCTCAACGAGGTGCAGATTGGCATGACCATGCACCATGTGGGTATCGCTTTGGCGCGGGACCGCTTGAGCCCGGCAGCTTTTCAGCGCGCCGTCATCAGCGCTGAAATGTTCAATCCGCAGGGCGCGCTGGTTGCGGGCTTTTTTGACCAGGTCGTTGCCGTCGATCAGTTGCTGGTCACCGCTCTGGAGGTCGCCCAACGTTTGAAAAAAATCAACATGACGGCGCACAAAAACACCAAACTCAAGGCCCGCAAGGCGCTGTTGGACAGACTCGACAGCGCCCTGGAACGCGACAAAATAACCGGCTTGCACTAAGCACGGGGTGGCGCAGACATTGCCTGCGTTGCCTTCCTCCTGGACGAGGAGAAGACGCTAGCTCCTGGGCAGCGAATTCGCGCGTCAGCCGCTCCATTCAGTGAGAGTTGACTCGATGCAGCGGGCTCAGGACACTGAAAAATGCAAGGTCGGCGCGTTCAGGTCGGCAAACGATGTTCCAAGGGCAATTTCGCCGCGCCCATGCAAGACACATTCCTCGCGCCTGAGCAACAGGTCGGAGCCGCCGCCTGAAAACCGCACCCAGCAGCCGTAGGAGCTAAGGTCCACCAGCATGACGCTGCCGTTGCGCCAGTCGATGCGGGCGTGGGTGCGGGAAACGCGCGGGTCAGCAACGACCACCTCCGCCTGATGCATGCGTCCAATGTGAATCGGCAGCTCGAACGACTGGAAAGTCTTGCGCTTATCAAGCCAGCTCAACTCAATCTGGCCGCCCAGCACATCGTTTTGAGTCACATCAAACTGCGGGTCCACCTCGGCCTGCCGGGTCAGAAAAGCCGAGGCGACGTCTTCCTGCCAATCGACCTGGTAGACGGTACACGGCTCGGCGCGCCCGCGGATGTTGATCGGCCCCAGAATTCGAAAACGCACACCTTCTGCTTCCGTGGCGCTGTCCAGCGCTGCGCTATTGGCCCAGATCTGGTGCGCACCCGAGAGGTCACTCAAACGCGCCGCTATGTTGACGGCATCGCCATAACAGTCGCCCGCCAAAAGCTCGACATCGCCACTGGCAACACCAATGCGGATCGGCATTCGTTGGGCGGGCGGTACCAGGGTCATGCGTTTTTGATGCCGGCGCTGTATCTCGACCACGGCGTTGATGGCGGACGCGCTGTCTCTAAACAAGGCCAGCACCCCGTCGCCCAGCATTTTGACAACCCGCCCACCGTGCGATTCAACTATTATTGCGATCCAGGTCGTTATCTGCGTCACAGCCAAAGTGGCTTTGGCATTACCCAAGGCTTCAAAGACACTTGTGCTGCCAAACAGATCGGTAAATACGACAGTCGTGTGCTCACTCATACCCAGCTGATTCCGTTTCTTGATCTTGGACCGAGTTTAGAGCATATCCTGCCTTTTTAGGCGTGGCCCCAAAACAGCAAGGCGTCGCGTCCCTGCACCAATAGATCGGTTTTAGCGCCCACTGGCAACAGCACTTTGGTGGCGACATGGCCATAGGGCAAGTTGGTGAGCACCGGGGTTTTGGTTTGCTGGCGCAGCCAGTTCACGACCGTGTGCAATTTGTAGCCCCGGTCGTGCGGCACCAGTTTGAACTCGGTGAACTGACCCAGCAAAATCGCTTTTTGCTGCGCCAACACACCCGCGTGCAGCAGTTGCGTCAGCATACGTTCGATCCTGTACGGATGCTCGGCCACATCTTCCAGAAACAGGATACCGCCTTTGATCTGCGGAAAATAGGGCGTACCCAGCAGGGAGCACAGCAGAGAAAGGTTGCCCCCCCAAAGCACTGATTTTTTTATGCCAAATGAGGCTGTAGCCCCCGTGGATATTGCATGGGTAGCTATTAAATCATTAGCATTTGAAGATGCGGCATCGGCGTTCTTGTCGGTCAGGTGCGGCTCACGCAATTGCCGCCAGCCGGCGCCCTCCCCTTGACCACAGATCAAATCGTCAAAACAGGCTTCCATGATGTCGTCGGGCACAAGCGCTGGGGGTGTGACCTGCACGCTGCCAGCACCTCGCTTGCCGCCTACACCAAAACCTTCGCACAGCGCCGGCCCGGCCCAGGTGACGCGCCCGGTTTTCGCCAGCACGGCACTTTGAAACGCCGTGAAATCGCTAATGCCGACGAAGCGCATGCCCTGATCAATTGCTTTGGCCACTGCCTTGTAGTGAATACCCGGCAGAATCCGGCTCAAGCCGTAGCCACCGCGCGAGATCAACGCAACATCGGCCCCACTGGCAGCAGCGCGGTGAATGGCCGCCAAGCGGGTCTGGTCGTCCCCGGCAAAGCGCAAATGACTGGCCAGCGCGGCCTCGTCAATTTCAACCTCATGGCCCAGCGATTTGAGGCGCGCCACGCCACGTTTGAAAGCGGCCTTGTCACGCACGGCACCCGATGGAGAGTAGATGTAGATGTGTTTATTCATGAAATCTTTGCAGTGGATTGCGGGGATGCGTCCGGCAGTGCCGCAAAGGCACGCAACGCAGCGCGGTGGCCGCGATCTGGAAACGGTGCTTCATAAGCCGCCTGTTGACCCTTGGCTGGCGGCTCCAGGTCCTTCAGCAACAGTTCCGCAAAACGGTCTGGCGCGCTGCTCATCAGGGCTTGTCCCAGCCGCTGGCTGCTGCTTTGAACTACCAACACGACGTTGTTCAAGTCGAGCCGCTCGACCAACTCGGTCAACACCTGCTGATGCCAGTGCATGGTGTGGGCGCTTTCCTTTTTGGGCTTATCGCTTTTGCCAAATCCAATCAAGTCAGGCGCCAGCACCCGATGACCAGCCGCCAAAAAAACCGGTATTTTTTTGTGGTACTGGTAGCTCCATGCCGTATGGCCATGCAGGCAAAGGTAGGTCAACAGTGCATCTTGCGGGCCAAGGTCGAGGTAATGCAGCCGTAGCCCGGCGAGTGCGGACAAGTCACTGATGTACCCGGCCGCCCAAGGGTAATCTGGCAGGCCGCAAAACCGTGCCTCTGGGGTTCGTAAGGCGTCTTCGCGCAGCGGGCTGCAGCCGGTTTGGCTCTGGACGCGTTTTTGCTGGAAAAAACGCTGCAACAGCTCAGCGCACGCATCGGCCTGCACCCCGCCCTGCACTTGCGTGTGGTGGTTCAACTGCGGATTGGCGAACAAATCGACGACTGACCCGGCGGCACCGGTCTTGGGGTCGGGCGCCCCATACACCACACGCTGCAGGCGCGCGTGCAGCATGGCACCGACACACATGGCACAGGGCTCCAGCGTGACAAACAGTTCGCAACCATCAAGCCGGTAGTTGCCCAAGGTCTGGGCGGCGGCGCGCAAGGCCACTATTTCGGCGTGAGCGCTCGGGTCCTGGGTTTCAATTGACGCGTTGCGTCCGCTGGCAATCAGCACGCCGTCTTTCAACACCACGGCACCCACCGGCACTTCTCCCGCCAAGGCAGCAAGGCCCGCCTGCGTCAGGGCCAACTGCATGGCTTGGTCATCGGTCATGATCGGTGGCAAGGTGATTTTGTAAGCTGGACTGACTACCATGTGCTACTCTAATTATAGCTACAAAGGCAATTAGCACGGGGGCTAGAGGCTCAAAACATCTATTTTCATTCCCACTCAATGGTGGCCGGCGGTTTGCTTGACACGTCGTAAGTGACCCGGTTGATGCCGCGCACTTCGTTGATGATGCGGCTCGACACTTTTTTGAGCAGTGCGTAAGGCAGTTCGGCCCAATCGGCG
>DATCIC010000404.1:0-5005 GCA_036508025.1 Rhodoferax sp.
GGTCACGCAAATTCAGTTTGCGGTGGGCGAGGGCGTCAGACAAGGGCAGGCCCTGGTCTGCGTTGAGGCGATGAAGATGGAAATGTGGCTGACGGCGCAGGCCGCCGGCACGGTGGCGGCGCTGCACGTGAAAGTCGGCGAGCAAGTCGAATCGGGTGCCTTGTTGATTGAAATTGAACTGGAAGACAAAGAGGAAATTTGATGGAAAAAGCAATTTTGACCTGCGCCTTGACGGGCGTACTGACCAATCCCAAACAACACCCGGTGCCGGTGACACCAAAGCAGATGGCGGCCGAGGCGCGTGACGCCTTCAACGCGGGCGCTTCGATCATGCATGTGCATGTGCGCAACCAGGAAGAGGGCATGGGGCACATGCCGTCCTGGGAGCCTGATGTGGTTGAAACCGTGGTTAACGCCATCCGCGCAGCCTGCCCCGGCGTCATCATCAACCTGACCACCGGTGTGGTGGGCAAGGATATTTCGGGTCCCTTGGCCTGCATCCGCCGCGTTAAGCCCGAAATTGCCGCCTGCAACGCGGGCAGCCTGAACTACCTCAAGATCAAGGACGATGGTCAGTGGGCCTGGCCCCCGATGGTGTTTGACAACCCGGTGGCCAAGGTTCAGCAGTTTTTGGATGTCATGGAAGCGTGCAACGTGCACCCCGAATTCGAGTGTTTTGATGTCGGCATCGTGCGCTCGGTCGGTATGTATTTGAAGGCCGGAATGCTCAAACCCGCGATGGGGCGCGCCGAGTACAACCTGGTGATGGGTGTGGCGTCGGGCATGCCTTGTGACGCGGACCTGCTGGCGCTCATTCCCCGCTGGATGGCACCGAACAGCGTCTGGCAGACCACGCTGATTGGCCGCACTGAAATCTGGCCGGTCCATCAAAAAACCGCCGACTTGGGTGGCATGCTGCGCACCGGACTGGAAGACACGTTTTACTTGCCCAATGGGGACCGGGCCAGCGGCAATGGCGAGCTGATCACGGCGCTGGCCGCATGCGCACGCAACGCCGGTCGCTCTGTGGCCAGCCCGGCAGAAGCGCGGCTCCTGCTCGGACTGGCTCACTGATGGATGCCGCGTCCAACCCACCCACCCTGGTCGCGGGGGTTCCGTTTGTTGCGGCTCCGGCGCGCTTTTTGGCCACTGCGCAGCAGCGTGGTTCGGCACCGGCCTACTATGAACGCGGCGCTACAGAATGGCAGCCCACCAGTTGGTCGTCTTATGCAGAGCAAGTCCAGTGCGCGGCGCGGGCACTGGTCGCGCTGGGCGTCAAGCCGGGTGAAGCGGTGTGCATTTTGGGCTTCAATCGCCCCGAGTGGGTGATCATGGATATCGCGGCGATGATGATCGGCGCCGTGGCTGCGGGCATCTACTGGACCAGTGCGGCCCCTGAGGTGGCGTACATCATTGACCATTCGCACTGCGCGGTGCTGCTGGTGGAAAACGAGGCGCAATGGGCCAAGGTGGCTGAGCGCCGCGATGCGCTGCCCCGCGTGCAGCGGGTGGTGATGATGCGGGGCGCCAAGGCAGATGACGCCTGGCAGATCGGCTGGAATGATTTTCTGGCGCTGGGCGAGCAAAAGCATCAGGCCGAGGTGGCGCGCCGCCTGGCGGCATTGGGCCCTGATGACCTGGGCACCCTGATCTACACATCCGGCACCACCGGAGCGCCCAAGGCGGTGATGCTCTCGCATGGCAATCTTGCGTGGACGGCCGTGACCTTGTCGGCCGCTTTTGAGTCCGCTCCGGCTGACCGCCTGATCTCGTACCTGCCGCTGGCGCATGTGGCCGAGCAGCTCGGCGCCATTCACAACCATGTGACCGTTGGCTTCGCGCTCTACTTTGCGCAAAGCATCGAGTCGCTGGGTGAGCACCTCAAAGAGGTCCATCCGACCATTTTCTTTGGTGTGCCACGTGTCTGGGAGAAGATGCACGCGGGTATCGCCGCCAAGCTGGCGGGCGCTACGGGTTCCAAGGCCGCGCTGGCGCGCTGGGCGCTTGACGTTGGCCAGCGGTGGCACGCCAGCCAGCTTGCGGGTAAATCGCCGGGTGTATGGCTGCAGGTGCAGAAGGCGCTGGCCTCCAAGCTGGTTCATCAAAAGGTGCAGAAAGCGCTGGGTCTGGACCAGGCGCGCTTGATGATCTCGGCCGCAGCGCCGATTGCGCCCGAGAATTTGCGCTTTTTCACTGGTCTTGATTTGCTGATTCGCGAGGTTTACGGGCAGTCCGAGGACTGTGGACCAACCTCCATCAGCCTGGTCGGCAGCACCCGCATCGGTTCAGTGGGCAAGCCACTGGCAGGCACCCAGGTGCGCATTGCGGACGACGGCGAGATACTGGTGCGTGGACCGCACGTCTTTCAGGGCTATATGGGGCGACCCGGCGATACCGCGCAGACCCTGGTGGCTGGCTGGCTGCATAGCGGTGATCTGGGTCGTTTTGATGAGGATGGCTATCTGTATGTGACAGGTCGCAAGAAAGACCTGCTCATCACCTCGGGCGGCAAGAACATATCGCCGGCCAATATTGAAGCCGAGCTGATGAATCTGCCTCTGGTTGAGCATGCGGTGGTATGCGGTGATGGACGCCATTTTCTGAGCGCCTTGCTGACGCTCAAACCGGATGTGCTGGCGGCAGTCCTGGCGGGCGGCGGTGTTTCCGGTGTGGGTGGCGTTGGAGCCTGCCAGCACCCGCTGGTGCTGGCAGAGTTGCAGAAAGGCATTGACGCAATCAATCAGAACCAGGCCCATGTGGCGTGGATTCGCAAGTTCAGCGTGCTGGCGGAGCCCTTGTCGATTGAGACCGGTGCCTTGACGGCAACCATGAAGATCAAGCGCAAGGCGGTGCTTGAGCGCCACCGTGACGTGGTCGACAAAATGTATGCCGGCTGATTCTGGCGAGGCCGGTTGAGCGTTCTTGGGTGTCCCAAGTGCGGCTAAAATCAAAAATTCGGCCCGTCGTTCAACGGATAGGACATCGCTCTTCTAAAGCGATCATGGGGGTTCGATTCCCTCCGGGCCGACCATCATTTTCAGGCTCAAACGACGTCATCGCCGCCATGATAGTCGATGTTGCAACCTAGGGTTAGCCCTTATTCAGCATGGGTTGCACCTCAATTAAACTGAGTGCAACCAATGTTAGAAAAAGGTGCAACCATGGTCGCAGTGACGCTCGGAATCAAGGTCGATGAAACGCTGCGATCACGCATCAAGGATGCGGCCATGGCGCAAGGCAAAACCCCCCACTGGCTGATCAAGCAGGCGGTCATTCAGTATGTGGAGTGCATTGAGCGTGGCCAACTGCCTCAAAATGCCAGCGCTGGCGCCGCCGCCACAGTCGAGGCGATCGAAATTGACGAGGGCGACGACCTGGCACCACCAGCCAGCCCGATCGCCTCTGCGTCGCAGCCCTTTCTGGACTGGGCACAAAACGTGCTGCCACAGACCGAGATGCGCGCTGCCATCACGGCCGCCTGGCACCGCCCCGAGCCTGAATGCCTGCCGATGTTGGTGCAACTGGCGCACGTGACCGACCCGGTGCAGCGTGTGGCAATTAAAGAAGTCGGCACCCGCCTGGTAGAAGGCCTGCGCCGCAACAAAGACAGCGGCGGCGTGGAAGCGCTGGTGCAGGAGTTCTCGCTCTCCAGCCAGGAAGGCGTGGCGCTGATGTGCATGGCCGAGGCCTTACTGCGCATCCCCGACAACGCCACGCGCGACGCGTTGATCCGCGACAAGATCAGCCATGGTGACTGGCATTCGCACCTGGGCAACTCGCCCTCGATGTTCGTCAACGCCGCCGTATGGGGCCTGATGCTGACCGGCAAGCTGACCGCCACCGCCAGCGAGAAGAGCATGGCGAGCGCGCTCACACGAATGATCGGCAAGGGTGGCGAGCCACTGATCCGCCAGGGCGTGCACCGGGCCATGAAGCTGATGGGGGAGCAGTTTGTCACCGGGCAAACCATCTCCGAGGCGCTGGCCAACAGCCGTGCGCTGGAGAAAAAAGGCTTTCGTTACTCCTACGACATGCTGGGCGAGGCCGCCACCACCGAGCTTGACGCCGAGCGCTACGTGGCCTCCTACGAGCAGTCGATCCGGGCCATCGGCATGGCGTCGAACGGCCGCGGTATCTTTGAGGGCCCGGGCATCTCGGTCAAGCTGTCGGCGCTGCACACGCGCTACAGCCGCGCCCAGCGCGACCGCGTCATGGGCGAGTTGCTGCCGCGCCTGACCAAACTGGCGTTGCTGGCACGCCAGTACGACATTGGCATCAACATCGATGCCGAAGAGTCCGACCGACTGGAGCTCTCCCTGGACCTGCTGGAAAGCCTGTGTTTCGAGCCTAAGCTCAAAGGCTGGAACGGCATCGGCTTTGTGGTACAGGCCTACCTGAAGCGTTGCCCTTATGTGATCGACCATGTGATCGATCTGGCACGGCGCAGCGGCCGCCGACTAATGATTCGCCTGGTGAAAGGCGCTTACTGGGACGCCGAGATCAAACGCGCCCAGCTTGACGGTCTGGACGGCTACCCGGTCTATACGCGCAAGGTGCATACCGACGTTTCTTACCTCGCCTGCGCGCGCAAGTTGCTGGCCGCACCGGAGGCGGTTTACCCCCAGTTCGCCACCCACAACGCGCAGACCGTCGCTTCGATTTACCAGATCGCCGGCAACAATTATTACGCAGGTCAGTACGAATTCCAGTGTCTGCACGGCATGGGCGAGCCGCTTTACGAGCAGGTGACCGGCACAGTCGCTGACGGCAAGTTGGGGCGCCCGTGCCGCATTTACGCCCCGGTCGGCACGCACGAGACGCTGCTGGCTTATCTGGTGCGCCGGCTGCTGGAGAACGGCTCCAACTCCTCCTTTGTGAACCGGATCGGCGACCCGAAGGTGCAGGTGGATGACCTGGTGGCCGACCCGGTGCGGGAGGCGCAGGCAATAGAGCTTGAGGCGGGCCAGCTCGGCGCGCCCCACCCGAAGATTGCGCTGCCGCGCCA
>DATCIC010000405.1:0-2207 GCA_036508025.1 Rhodoferax sp.
AGGCGCGCCAAGGTGTTCGCCTGCGGCGTCAGGGGCCCAAAGAAATGCGGCTGGTCGCCCACGGCCAGCAGCAGGGTCGGAAAGTCTTCCACGTCCAGCGGGTCCAGCAGGTCGGCCTCGTCTTCCACATCGATCCAGAGAAACCGCACCTGCGGGAATTGCGTCTGCACTTGGGCGAAGCGCTGACGGTAGTCGCGGCACACGCCACACCACTCGGCGCACAGGCAAACGACAAGGACAGAGGCGGGCGACGGTGGGGCGGCAGGGGTCATGGCGTGATGATCGCAAAAATATGTTGCGCCTATTTTGCGATACCTTGACCGCCAATAGACGCAATTCAAATATATGGCACATTAGGCCCCGATGTTTGCCAGCCCTTTTCACGCGATGCCTGCCCTTTGGTGGAGCATCCTTCTTTTGATCAGCGCTGTCTTTGGCTGGACGTTGACCGCACTCCATTTACCGGCCGGGGTTCTTCTGGGTTGCATGCTGGCGGGCATACTGCTGTCGTCCCAGGAGATTCGGCTTGGCATCCCCACCACCCTGTTTGCGCTGGCGCAAGGGGTGGTTGGCTGCCTGATGGCCAAAAGCCTGCAGCCGTCCACGCTGGCCAAGGTGGCCGGTGACTGGCCCCTCTTTCTTGGCGCCACGTTCTCGATCATCGCAGCCAGCGCTGGGCTGGGTTGGCTCTTGATGCGCCGCCAGGTTTTCCCAGGAACGACGGCGGTATGGGGCTTGGCGCCTGGTGCTGCCTCGGCCATGGTGTTGATGGCAGAGGCGTATGGGGCCGATGTGCGGCTGGTCGCCTTCATGCAGTATTTGCGCGTTGCGGTGGTGACTGCGGTGGCCGCGCTTGTCGCGCATTTATGGACTTCCCAGGCCACGCCAATGGCAACCGAAGTTCATTGGTTTGCGGTGATCAATGCAGGCGATCTGGGCTGGACATTGTTGCTCGCTTTCGCCGTTTCAAGCATTGCGGGCCGGCTGCGTATTCCCGGAGGTCCGATGGTGGCTCCGCTGGTTTTGGGGGCGGCATTGCAGGCCATGGGCATCCTGGTCATTGAATTGCCACCCGCGCTGCTGGCCGTATCCTATGCCGTGATCGGCTGGAGTATCGGCCTGCGTTTCACACGTGCCATCCTGCTGCACGCCTTGCGTGCATTGCCCGCGGTGCTGGGGTCGATATTGGTGCTGATGGGTGTGGGTGTCGCCCTTGCCGTGGGTCTGACCCAATTGGCGGGTTATGACCCGCTGACGGCCTATCTGGCAAGCAGCCCCGGCGGGGCAGATTCAGTGGCCATCATCGCCGCGACCAGTGCCGTCGATGCCGGGTTCGTGATGGCGATGCAACTGGCTCGGTTTCTGATGGTTCTGGTCTTGGGTCCGCGCGTGTCGAAATTTGTTGCCGCACGATCACACATCGACCGGTGAGTTCAATTGATCTTCCATTTTCCAGAGACCTGCGTCGGGCCTTGTCGATTACCAACGGCGAACTCGGGACAGACCGGGAACTCCGGTGCGAATGGGCTGATCGGCGCCCGAGGTCTAGTCCCGCTTGCGGGAGTGAAAGACCAAGGGCTTCACCAGCAATGCGTCCGTCGGGCCACGCCTGTCGCCCTTCTTGACGTTGGCTGGCGCACGGTCACAGCCGCTGCAATTGCAGCCCGCTTGAGCCCGCGCCGCCTGCTGCAAATAACCGGCGAGTGAGAGCGGCAAGGGCCAGCGCAGCAGGCCCTGCGCCAAGCCGCGGCGCGCGGCTTGCGGCAACAAGGCCCAGGCCGCATAGATAAAACTGCCAGCGACCACCAGCAACACCAGCAAGGATTGCAGCCACATCGCCCTAGCCCCCCAACCACAACGTGATGCGATAAGTCGCAAACGCCGCCGCATAGGCCAGCACAAACAGGTACGCGGCCATGAACAAGGGATAACGCCAGGAGTTGGTCTCACGCCGCACCACCGCCAGCGTCGACAGGCATTGCGGCGCAAACACAAACCAGGCCAGGAGCGCATAGGCGGTGGCCAGGGACCAGCCCTGCGCAATGACCGGCGACAAGGCATTGGCCACCGAGGCGTCAGCCCCCGACAGGGCATACACGGTCCCCAAAGCGCCCACCACCACTTCACGTGCAGCCATGCCGGGCACCAGCGCAATCGAGATTTGCCAATTGAAGCCAATCGGCGCAAAAATCCACTGCAGCGCATGG
>DATCIC010000406.1:0-6481 GCA_036508025.1 Rhodoferax sp.
AGGCCCCCTCGGGGCCCAGGGTGTCTGGCCAGTCCAGGCAATGGGTTTCCAGCAGCACCCGACCACCATTCACATCGCGCGGGTCCAGTGACGGCCGAATGCCCATGTTGGCTACGCCAGCCAGCGGCGCCGGGCTCAGGCCGTGCACCAGCACCACAAAAATGCCGCTGGCGGCGGGCTTCCAGTGGGCAAAGCGCAGGTTCAGGGTTCTGAAACCGAGCGCGCGACCCAGCTTGCGGCCATGCACCACATGGCCCGAGATGCGATACGGTCGGCCCAGCAAGCGCGCTGCGTCCTGCAAACGGCCCTGGCCCAATGCGTCGCGCACGGCAGAACTCGACACCCGCAAGCCATGCACTTCGTAACTGTTCATGCGGGCCACGTCAAAGCCTTGCTGCAGGCCGGCGGCATCCAGCAAAGCATAGTCGCCCGCGCGCTTGGCGCCAAAGCGGAAGTCATCACCCACTAAAACATATTTCGCACCCAGCCCCTTGACCAGCACCTCGTTGATGAAGGACTGCGGCGACAGCCCGGCCAGGCGCGCGTCAAAGGGCAGGATCACGGTCTGGTCAACGCCGCTCAGGGCCAGATCGGCCAGCTTGTCGCGCAACGTGCCAATGCGCGCCGGGGCCAGATCAGGCTGGTGGCTGGCGGCGGCAAAATAGTCGCGCGGATGCGGCTCAAAAGTCATGGCGCAACTGGGTACGCCGCGCTGCTGGGCCTCGCCTTTGAGCAGCGCCAGCATGGCCTGGTGGCCGCGGTGCACACCGTCAAAGTTGCCGATTGTCAGGGCGCAGGCCTGGGCCACGTCGGGATGGTGAAAACCGCGGAAAACCTTCATTGGGGCGTTTTTATTTTGATAGCAGACTGCGCAGGTAGCTCAAGCGCTGGCAGTCAATTTGACACATAAAGAGGGTATATTGTGTCTTAGTGGCAGGGTAAAGCGTTATTGTCCGCTGCCAGAGACGGTTGCATTTCGTGTCAAAGGATTTATCCAGGAGGCGTGTTTTGAAAGTCTTGAAGCTGTCAGCCCAGGGGCTGCCCCAATCGTGGATTTCGCTGGAGCAGGCGGTGATTCATTACGCCGCTGCCGAGGTGCGCTGGGAAATGGGCGCGCAAGTGGCCGTTTTTCATGGCGGGCACAACGCGCTGACCGGCGCGCAGTCCATCATTGCCGTCAACAGCATCATTGGCACCAAGGGCGTGCCCAGCATCAATCCATTTCACCTGAAACCGGGCCTGACCAATGCCAAATTGTTCGCGCGTGACCGCCAGCTCTGCGCCTATTGCGGTGAACAGTTTGATGAAGAAACTCTCACCCGTGAGCACATCGTCCCATTCGCACAAAACGGCATCGACACCTGGATGAATGTGGTCACCGCCTGCCGCCCTTGCAACCACCGCAAAAGCCATCGCACGCCCGAGCAGGCGGGTATGCCGCTGTTGTACGCGCCCTATGTGCCCAGCCTGTGGGAAGACTTCATTCTGCGCAACCGTCGCATTCTGGCCGATCAGATGGAGTTTTTGATGGCACATGTGCCCAAGTCGTCGCGGCTACTGGTCTGACGACCTTGCCGGGCATCGGTTTTGTATCTTTGGGTTCGCATTTTGCCGATCAGGCTTGAGCTGATAGGGAACTATTCATGAAATTCCAACGCGTCAATTGGCGTCTGGCGCCTTTGGGCCTGATGCTGGGCAGCACATGGTTGAGCGCTTCGGTGGCCGCAACGATTGAGCTGCCGGTGGCACTTGCTTCAACTGCAAGCGCACAGCCCATGCTCATGCACGCCAAGTGGTGGCACGTCGGGCAGGCACCGGCCGCTTTTCTGGTCAGTGAAAAGCTCGATGGCGTACGGGCCTATTGGGACGGCCAGAGCCTGCGCTTTCGAAGTGGACGTTTGATTGTTACACCTGACTGGTTCACGGCCAGCCTGCCAAAAACCGCGTTGGACGGTGAACTGTGGCTGGGGCGCGGCCGCTTCGATGAGCTTTCCGGCATCGTGCGCCATCGCGTTCCAGTCGATGCGGATTGGCGTGCAGTGCGCTACATGATTTTCGACTTGCCCGGCAGCGCCGACACCTTTTCCAAGCGCGTCGAACACATGAAGCAGGTGGTGCTGCAGGCCCCCCAGCCCTGGCTGAAGGTGGTGGCCCAGCAACGCGTGCCCGATGCCGCCGCGCTGCAAAACTTGCTGACGCAGACGGTGAAGGACGGCGGCGAAGGCCTGGTCCTGCACCGTGCCAGTGCCCTCTGGTCACCGGGGCGCAGTGACGCGCTGCTGAAACTCAAACCTGTGCCCGACGAAGAGGCTCGCGTGGTGGCGCACTTGCCCGGCAAAGGCCGAAATCAAGGGCACATGGGCGCCTTGCTGCTGGAGATGTCCAATGGTCAGCGTTTTGCCTTGGGCACTGGCTTTGCAGATGCCCAGCGCGTCGACCCACCTCCGGTGGGATCGTTGGTGACCTACCGCTACCGTGATCGCACCCCCAAGGGTTTGCCACGCTTTGCCTCGTTTTTAAGGATGAGGGCGCCGGAATAGTCATTCCCAGGGCAAGGGATGGGCATTTCTACGCCTTTGGCTCAGTCAATCATCGGCGCCTCTGATTGGCCGGCAACCTATTCAAGTTCGGCTACATCGGTCGTTTGCTTGCGCCTCATAGGGTCAACAGCATGGCAAGAACCGCTATCGCCATCATTAACGTCGCCAACCAGCCCAGTACTCTCAGCCCTGTTGAAATGACGAACTGCCCCATGATCTCAGGGCGTACAGCCATCAACATCATGACCACCATGATAGGGACGGAGATGACGCCGTTGATGACAGCGCTCCAGTACAGCGCTTTGATCGGATCGATTGACGTGAAGCCCAGCGCAATGCCGATCAACGTCGAGACTGCGATGATGCCGTAGAACTGCTTTGCCTTCATGGGCGTGCGTTCAAGGCTATTTTTCCACTTAAAGGCACCCGCCATGGCGTAGGCGGAAGACCCGGCCAAGACCGGAATCGCAAGCAATCCGGTGCCAATGATGCCAGCGCTAAACAGCATGAACGCAAACTCGCCGGCAATCGGACGCAGCGCCGTTGCCGCTTGCGCCGACGTCTGGATATCGGTGATTCCGTGCAGGTTGAGCGTGACCGCCGTCGTCAAGATAATGAAGAAGGCAACCAAATTTGAAAACCCCATGCCGACGTAAGTGTCGATCTTGATGCGTCTCAAATTGGCCTTCGCCTGATGCGGCGCCTTTATCAAGGGTTGGGCCCGGGGATCTGCCAGTTGGTCTTCGACTTCCTGCGACGCTTGCCAGAAGAACAGGTAGGGGCTGATCGTCGTGCCGAATACGGCCACGACTGTCGTGATGTACTCTGGCTTCCAGGATATATGCGGCGCCAGCGCTCTTGCCAGTACCTGTGACCAGGGAATGTGCACGACAAACGCCGTGGCCACGTACGCCAGCAAAGCCAGCGTGAGCCATTTCAGGATGCGAACATAGCGCCGGTAAGGGATGAATACTTGCAGCAGCAGCGAAACAAGGCCGAACGCCACTGCATATAGTTGCCCCGGACCGCCGACAATCAATTTCAATGCTTCGCCCATGGCGGAGACGTCGGCCGCAATATTGATCGTATTGGCGATCAGCAACAGTCCGACCACACCATACAAGAGCCACGCCGGGTAGTGTTTGCGAATGTTGGTGGCGAGTCCATGGCCGCTCACCCGCCCGATTCTGGCACTGACCACCTGAATGCCGACCATCAAGGGGTAGGTGAATAGAACCGTCCACAGCATGTTGAATCCGAACTGTGCGCCAGCTTGCGAATAGGTGGCAATTCCGCTGGGATCGTCGTCAGCCGCGCCTGTGATGAGTCCTGGGCCAAGTTTCTTGAGCCACGAGTCTTCACGGTCTTGGGGGGCAGCTTCCGCGTTATGCATTGTTTTTTTCAGTAGATGAATTTGCGGCGACCATAACATGCACGCGGGAAACGATGAGTTTTCCTGAGTTTTCCTGAGTTTTACCTGCTGCTTGGCAGGTGCGCATGGGTCCCGACACATTCAATGCATGGTGAACGCGTGAAGTTTTCTGGCTACTTGACCTGGACTCGAACCAGGGACGTCACATTTGGCGTTGCCTGCGACAGGTCGCTAACCGTAAAGTCTTGTAAGCAAAATTTACCGCTGTCATCACACGGCCCTTGCACTGCGTTGAGCATGTGAGGCTTATACCGAGCCTTTAAGGAGTTTCAAATGAAGAAGTTTTCCCTCTCTCTCGCCGGAACCACTGCGGTACTGGCGTTCGCCACCATGCTTCCAGCCCACGCCGCTGTTGATGTTGACGCTGCCCAAGCCTTGTTTAAAAAGAATGAGTGCACCAAGTGCCATTCAGTGGACAAAACCAAAACAGGTCCGGCCTTGAAAAAAATTGCACTCAAGTACAAGGGCCAACCTGACGGACAAGAAAAAGTCATCAAGCAAATCACGACTGCACCCAAGATCAAGACGGAAGATGGAACCGAGGAAACGCACAAAGTTATAAACACCAAGGACCCGGTAGCTCTCAAGAATCTGGCTGACTGGATTTTGTCGCAATAGATTTATTTGCTGGCGAATCCACAAGCAGGACAAGGAAAGGCCAGCGCTGCGCCTCAAGGCCTTCTGTCCCATCCGCTGTCGCCGCAACGGTGCAACAGGCGTCCGGCTCACTTGGTACGGCAGCGCACAGACCTGCGGTGGGGCGCGGTCACATCATGCAGGCTTGTATACTTTTCTGACTCAATAGCATTGGAAATATCATGAACCTTCACCTCGGTCTGACACCCCTGATCTCGCTCATCGCAGGGATTCTCATATTGGTCATGCCCAAGCTCTTGAACTTCATCGTGGCCATCTATCTGATCATGATCGGACTAATTGGCTTGTTTGGTACTGGGGCGCTTCACCTTAAATAAAATGTTCATAAAGCTTGTGTTTGCGGGACAGGGCAACCACAGGGCGCAGGTCCGCGCCGACTGGGCCGCTGGCCATGTGTTTGTTTTCGACGCTGAGTCACGGAGTTGGACTGGACGTGAGCCGAAAAGCGTTCTGACAGATTGGTTGTTGTTGACTACTCAAAAAATCTAGAGCAGAATTTGTTCGTAACCGAGTCTTTATCCTCGGTGAAGGAGCCCCATACATGACAATGGACCACACTTACGCTCACACCTGACTGACGGTTTGCCGTCAGGACGCTTCCCATACTTGAGGAAGCACCTAGAAGGGCTAGGGTTCGTTATGAGCCCTAGCCCTTTTTGCAGGGGGTCGTGCTGGACCAGAGGTCAACATCACTGCTGCCTTGTTTCTTGGGCGGTGGAACTGCGGACACCGCCGTCGTTGTCGATTGAGCGCGATCCTGGTACGGATTGTTCACATTTTTGGATTCTTCGGTGTGTCCGTAGTGGGCTTGCCGTCGTCATCCAGATTCGTGTTCGGCATGATGGCCGGTGAACCAGCCCCTGGAGCGTCATCGACGTTGGCCTCCACCATATTCAGAAATTCATCAACCTCGTCGGTTGAGTGCTTCGATGGCTCGATGTGGGCCGTTTTCTCGCTAGTCATGATGTTTCCTTTGGGTTTGGGGTGGGACCGTTAGTTGCTGTCAATTTCGTATCCGTAGACGACGGTCTTCAGATGCTGCGACAAAAAGCACATCGCCAATCGCCGAGCCCTTATTTGGTCAGATTTGAGGCCGTCTGTCTGTTCGCCAGCGAACAAACAAGGCACCGTGAAGCGTCAGAAGAAGCCGACGTGGCAAGTTGCTTGTGGGATCACCAAGGCTGGAGTGGTTACAGAGAAATTTACGCAGCTCGGAGATTGGGTTTGGCGGCAATCCAAGCTCACGCAGACTCTTTGGCGTTGAAGGATGCCGAACTCAATCTCAAAGAATTGAAAGCCTCCGGCCATACGGTTGGTCAGATCGGCTTAACGAACAGCCCGATGGTCAGGCAGATTCCGATGCACACGATCAGGATGCGAAGCGTTCTCTCGTTGACCCTATGTAGTGCCCAAGAACCACATAAGCCTCCAATGATGGCACCAGCACTAAGGGCAATCGCTTCGTGCCAGTGCACTTGTGGCGAGGTCACAAACAGTGCCACGGCAGACGCATTCATCACTCCGGCCAGGACATTTTTAGTGGCGCCGGCGTTACGGGTCGGCAACCCGGCCATTGTGAGTGCCGCCATCATTAAAAATCCGATACCACCACCAAAATATCCGCCATAGATGGCAATCAAAAACTGACTGACGGCTACACCAGAAGGCCCCAGGTGAACAGTGGACTCGCTATTCTTCCGAAAAAAGCTGCCCCAAGCGAATACGGCTGTGGCAAAAAGCACTAGCCATGGAACAAGGCGTGTGAACACTGCCGAAGGAGTCTTCAGCAGTAGCAGTGCGCCCACTACACCGCCAAGGACGCTAACCAAAAGCAGTGCCCAAAATGGCAGCC
>DATCIC010000407.1:0-4311 GCA_036508025.1 Rhodoferax sp.
AAATCCCGGCGGCCACCCCGACGAGGACGGCAAAGCCGCTAGACAGGCCGACAATTTTCAGGTGGGCCAGCGTGAGCCCCAGAAAGCTGTCCTGCGCGTACACCGGCCGCTCCAGCGCCGGAAACAGCGCGGCAAACAGGGGCTTCAGCCACGCCATGCCAAAAACCAGCAGCAGCAAGGCAGCAAAGGCCCATGGCAAGGGATCGCGCACCCAGGCACGGCGGGTGGCGTGTGCAGGTGCTGCGCCGCTCATAGCCGCAGGTCCAGCAGGTCAGAGAAGTCGATCACGCCCAATGCTTGACCGTCGCCGTCCACCACCGGCAATCGGTCCACCCGTCGCGACAAAAAAATCGACAAGGCCTCACGCAAGCTCGAACTTGCCAACACCGGCTCACCAGCGGCGCGTTCGCCCGCCCGCAGGCGCGTGGCCACGCTCTGCAGACCGAGCAGCTTGATGCCGACATCGCCGCGGCCAAAAAAATCGGTCACAAAGCCGTTGGCCGGTGCCGAGAGCATCTGCAGCGGTGTGCCGCTTTGCACAATGCGCCCCTGATCGAGCAAAACGATGCGCGTGGCCAGGCTGAGTGCTTCGTCAATGTCATGCGTGACCAGCACAACGGTCTTGTTAAAGGCCTTGTGAATGCGCGCAATCTCCAGTTGCAACGCGGCGCGCGTGACCGGGTCAAGTGCACCAAAAGGCTCATCCATCAGCAGCACTTCGGGGTTTCCCGCCAGTGCCCGCGCCACGCCCACGCGCTGCTGCTGGCCGCCCGAGAGCTGGTGCGGATAGCGCTTGCGATACAGCTCGGGCGCGAGTTGCAGCAGCGTCATCAGTTCCGCCACGCGCGCGTGGATGCGGTCTGACGGCCATTTGAGCAGGGTCGGCACCGTGGCGATATTCTTCTCGACGCTCCAGTGCGGAAACAGCCCGACCGACTGGATGGCGTAACCCATGCGGCGCCGAATGTCTTCGGGGCGAAAGCTGCGAATCTCGTCGCCGGCAAACATGATGCGGCCGCTGTCGTGCTCCAGCAGCCGGTTGATCATCTTGAGCAAGGTGGATTTACCCGAGCCCGAGCTGCCCAGAATCACAGTGAACTCACCACGCGCAATGTGCAGGCTCAGGTCGTCGATGACCGTCACGCCGTTGAAGCTTTTGGAGACATGCTGCAGTTCAATCATTGACGTCGGGCTCCAGCGCCAGAGCAAGGGCCTTGAGCAAGGCGTCCACCGCCACGGCCATGGCCACCACCGGCAGCACGCCGAGCAGCACCAGATCGAGTGCACCGCTGAGCAAGCCCTGAAACACGATGGCGCCGAAACCGCCCGCGCCAATCAAGGCCGCCACCACCGCCATGCCAATGGTCTGGACCGTGGCCACGCGCAGCCCCGAGAGAAAAATCGGCAAGGCCAGGGGCAGCTCGACGCGCCAGAAAATCTGCCGCGCCGTCAAGCCCATGCCCTGTGCCGCCTCAATCACCGGCTGCGGCACTTGGCTCAGCCCGGCGGCGGTGCTGCGCACGACCGGCAGCAGGGCGTACAGCGTCAGGGCAATCACGGCCGGGGCCATGCCTATTCCCTTGATGCCCAGTTGGGCCAGCACCGGCACGCTGGCTGCCAGCAGCGCCAGCGGTGCCATCAGCAAGCCAAACAGCGCAATCGACGGCACGGTTTGAATCACGTTGAGCACGGCAAACAAGGGTGGGCGCAGCGCGCGCGACCTGCTTGACGCCAGACCCAGCGGCACGCCAATCAGCAACGCGGGCAGCAGGCTGGTCAGCACAATTTGCACATGCTGCCACAGCGCCGTATTGAAGACATCCTGCCGGTTGGCGTATTCCTTGAGCAGCGACAAATCCTTGAACGCCCCGCCGCCAAGCAGCAGCCCCAGCGGCACGATGACGACGCCGGCGCCAAGCAGGCGCCAGCTCGGCTTCAAGGCCAGCCGCTGCATCGCGTCTGACGCCGCCAGCCAGCTAAAAGCGGCCAGCAACCAGAACGCGCCGCCCAGGGACGTGCGGGCGATAGCGTCCGACTGGCCTGCCAGTTGCGTTGCGTGGTCCGCCGCCAGCCCCGCCAGGCCCGTCAGCAGCAACGTTGCCGCCAGGTAAACAAGGATCTGTGTGCTGCGTGCCGGGCGCATGAAAATGGCCACCACCAGCAACAGGGCGGGCAGCAAGACCAGCCAGGCCAACCAGAAGCCGATGGGGTGGCCCGCCGTGTCGCTGACAAGTTGCGCCAGCGATATACCGGTGCCAGTGGCCAGTCGATTGGGCGCGTGCGTTAAAAATGGCAAACCCAGCGCCGCAACAAGGCCTACCAGGACCAGCACTGCCACTACGCGGTTTTGGACCAGGCCCATCAATCGAGTGGCTTTACAGCGCTGCAACGCCGCCGCATCTCACTTGATAAAGCCCTTGGCCCGCAGGTAATCGGCGGACACTTTTTTGGCGTCTTGCCCTTCCACCGCGATTTTTGCGTTGAGCGCTTGCAGCGTCGGGCCGTCCAGTGTCTTGAAAACCGGCGCGAGCAGGTCCCTGATCTTCGGATAGCGTGCCAGCGTTTCAGCCCGGATCAGCGGTGCTGGCGCGTAGATCGGCTGAATGCCTTTGGGGTCGTCAAGCACCACCAGTCCCAAAGCGGCAATGGCGCCGTCGGTGCCATAGGCCATGGCGGCGTTGACGCCCGAGGTCTGCTGGGCGGCCGCCTTGATGGTCACGGTGGTGTCGCCGCCGGCCAGCGTCAGGAGCTGGTCTTGCTTGAGCTTGAAGTCATAGGCCGTCTGGAACGCGGGCAACGCGTCGGTGCGCTCGATAAATTCGGCTGAAGCGGCCAGCTTGAATTGGCCGCCTTTGGCCAGCCACGGCCCCAGGTCGGCGAGCGACTTGACTTTGTTGCTGGTGGCAACATCCTGGCGCAGCGCAATGGCCCAGGTGTTGTTGGCCGGGGCCGGCTCCAGCCAGACGATCTTGTTTTTATCGGCATCGAGCTTTTTCACCAGCTCGTAACCCGCCTTGGCATTTTTCCAGGCCGGGTTTTTTTCATCGGAAAAGAAAAACGCACCGTTGCCGGTGTACTCCGGATACAGGTCAATCTCGCCCGCGGTGATGGCGCCGCGCACGATCTTGGTGGCACCCAGTTGCACCTTGTTTTCGGTTTTGATTCCGTTGGCCTCCAGCACCTGAATCATCATGTTGCCCAGCAAGGAGCCCTCGGTGTCAATTTTTGACGACACGCGAACGGGGGCTTGGGCAAATACCGAGGCCGATGCAAAAAGCAGGATGGGAGTGCAGCGGATCAGCCAGCGACGTGACAACAGTGTGTTCATACAAAAGCCTTTCAGATGAGGTGGAGTGCGCAGAACAAGCAACAGTAGCGAAGGTTTGTACTGCGTTGCAAACGCATGGGCGCCACTTTTCAGTTTATAGCGTGAATCGGCAGACGGCGCTGCGGAGCCTTGACATTTCGCAACTACAGATAGGAGATTCAACCGCGCCAAACGAAGCAGTCCGAATTAATGCGGGCCTCATGAACTAAAGTGCCTCCCAACCCAGTGCGCAGCGCCCTTGGGTCCCTGAAACTCATCCAGAGAGCGTGCAGGAATATCAGGATAGCGATCGTTCCACATCCGCGCTAGTGCTGACCCCGCTCCAATTTCAAGTACACACGAAACTTGCCGCTCGGCCAGGGCATCCATGCATGAGGACCATTGCACCGTGCAGGCGAGTTGCCGACTTAAAGCCTGACGCAGATCTGCCGCTTGTCTGCTGAGAACGCCATAAGCATTGGTGGCAATTGGACAAAAAGGTGTGGCAAAGGGCAGTTCGCTCAGCACCTCGGAAAAGGCGTGGGCGGCAGACACCATCCAGGACGAATGCGAGGCCACACGCACATCCAGGCGCTTGCACACAGCACCAACAGCCACCAGTGCCAGCGTGGCTTGCGACAAGGCATCATCCGTTCCAGCAAATACGGCCTGACTTGGATTGACCCGGATCGCGCATTCAAGTCCAAGACCTGCGCACACTACAAGCGCCCTACTCTCTGAAATACCAGACACTGCCAGCAAACCGGTATGGAGACCAGAAACCGCTTGATCCATTAACGCAGCGCGCTGCACCGCCAGCGCGATGGCTTGATCTGTCGAGAACACGTCGGCGCACGCAAACGCAGACAACTCGCCAACACTGTAGCCGGCGACAACGGCTGGTGCTTGGGGTAGTTTGTCCTTGATAGCGGCCCACGCGGCCAAAGAGGTGCCGGTGATCAGCACCTGTGCAAAGGCATTGTTGCTGCGGCGCCCCTCATCCT
>DATCIC010000408.1:0-2624 GCA_036508025.1 Rhodoferax sp.
CTTCCGTGGTTGTCATCACCAGCGCCTCCGCCAGCTTGCCGTGCCGCGCAAGCTCAATGCCGCGTTTCTGCCCTGTTACGATATTTTGCTGTATGGACATGATCTCATTCAGAATGCTCAAGCCATCGGCGTTCGGCACGAGGTGGCGCATTTTCTCGATAATCTCCGCGAACAGGCGATGATTGTTTTGCAATTGGTCATCGAATTTCTTCTGCATATCCGGCTCCTGAAAAAGGAGTATGCCCCGGTACGCTGCGACCTCATCGCTCAACTGATACTGCAGTTCGTTGGAACCGTTGACCAGTTGCTCGCTCACGTCAAGGAATCGGTCATAGGTCGTCTGTATTCTGCTGATCGCCACGAAGGAGATAAGTACCACAAGCGCCAATAGGGCCAGCACGATGGCGTATCCGCCGATTATTCTTTTACTGATAGTCATGTTGACTCCTTGTGGATTAGGATTGCCGTCACACCTTGTACTGCGCCGCCAGCTGTTGCAACTTCTGCCCCAGTTCATGCAGGCTCTGTGCGGCGACCTCCGCCTGCCGGGTGCCGGCGACGTTCTGTACGCTGGCCTGCTTGATGTTCTCCATCGCCAGCGCCACCTGATCCATGCCCACCATCTGTTGCTGGCTTGAGGCCGCGATCTGGGTTGCCGCCTGCGCTGCCTCGTTGACGCTGTCGGCCAGCAGGCGGATCGATTCGCCGGTCTCGGTCGTTTGTTTCACCCCGGCTTGCACCGCCTTGTTGCCCTGCTCGGTAGCCAGCACCGCCGCACTGGTGGCACGCTGGATGTCACCGAGTATCGTGCGCACCTGGGCGGTCGCTTGCTTGGATTGCTCCGCCAAACTCTTGACTTCCTGCGCCACCACCGCGAAACCCTTGCCCTGCTCGCCCGCCTTGGCCGCTTCAATCGCGGCATTCACCGCGAGCAGGTTAGATTGCTCGGCCAGATCGTTGACCGTGGCGATGATCTCGCCGATGGCCTGGCTCTGTTCGGACAGACGCACAATGCTCTCGGCGATGGATTCCATTTGTTCCTGAATGCGCTGCATGCCGGCCATCGCCTGTTCCACCGATTTGCGCCCGCTCTGGGAAACCTGCGAGGCTTTCTGCGCGCTGTCGGAAACAGAACGCGCCTTCTGGTTTGCCAGCTGCGCTGTCTGTTTCACTTCCTCCACCGTCGCGGTGGTCTCGCTCACTGCACTCGCCGTCTCGGCGGAACCGGAGGCGACCTGCGTCGTGGTGGCGAGTATTTCGCTGGAGGATGAGGCGAGCACACCGACCCCTTCGTTGATCTCGCCCATCAATTTCCGCAGCCCTTCGAGCATCGCGCCGAATGCGCGCGCAAGATCGCCCATCTCATCGGCGCGATCATCCCTGGGCACCTCGACAGTGAGATCGCCTGCAACAACCCGCTCGGCGGCGCGCGACAACTCGCGCAACGGCCCCGCTATCACCCGCTCCATCAACAGCGCCAGCACCACGCCGATCACCATGGCCACGATCCCGACCAACAGAAAAACGCGAAATGACTGATTGGCCTGTAGATCGGCGTTGGCCACTGCGAGGCGCGCGCTTTCTTCCGCTGTGTTGTCAAGTTCATGGGCAATGGCGCGCATTTTTTCCTTCCGCCCCTGCTGCACGCCGACTAATAGTTGCCGGGATTCCGCGATCTTGCCGGCGAGGATCAGGGGAATAACCTCGGCGTCCTTCGTTTGGGCGAATGCCTGCCACACGGATTTCAGCTCCTCCAGCCGCGATAACTGCTTGGGGTCGTTCTTCGCCCGCGCCAGGAGGTTGAGGATGAGGCTGTCAATCTGTTTCGAGAGTTCCGCGGCTTGCGCCAGCAGCGGATCCTGCTCCGCGCGCTTGCCCAAGAGCTGCGCTTCGAGCATCAGTGCCCCGATCTGGTTTTCATCCACGCGCAGGGTCTGCAGATCGCGCACGTTGGCGAAGTCTTCCTGGTAGAGTCGATCCTGCGACTCGCGGATGGTGTTGATGCCGGTGTAGGCAGCTCCGATCACCCATGCCATCAGCGCGAAGATCAGCCCGAAGCCGAGGAAGAGTTTGTTGCGCGTAGATAAATTCAGGAACCATTTCATTTTTGTTCTCCTTGATTGTTCTGCCAAATCTGGATCGGGATAGCCCTCATCACCCTACCTGCTCCTGCACGATGAGCTTCTCGTCGGTCAGGAGTTTTTCGGCATCGAGGATAACCACGCGCTCTGCGGTCACCCCTTGCAGGTAGTCCTCGCGGATGCCGGTCAGCGTGGGCAGGGACGGCTGGATATCGGAACGCAAAATGCGGCGCACGCCGCTGATGGCATCGGCCAGAATGCCGAACACTCTGTCTTCGGACTCAAGCACGATCACCTTGTTGAGATCGGTCAATCCTTTTGCGGGAAGATCGAAAAACTTTTTAAGGTCGATAACCGAGAGAATCTCGCCGCGCAGGTTGACGATGCCGAGCACGAAGGCCGGCGTGCAGGGTAAGGGCGTGAGTTCTTCCAGCGGATAGACCTCGCGAACATACTCTGATGCAACGGCGTATCGCTCATGGGCCAGGATAAATTCCACCACCTCGATCCAGTCGTCGGCTGATTCCGCTGGCACCGGCTCCC
>DATCIC010000409.1:0-2050 GCA_036508025.1 Rhodoferax sp.
CCCGCCACACCGGGCGCGGCAAGTTGCTGCCGCGCGACCGCGTGCAGATGCTGCTCGATCCCGGCACGCCGTTTCTGGAACTGTCGCCGCTGGCCGCGCTGGGGCTCTACCCGGACCGCGACGGCACCGACAGCGCGCCCAGCGCCGGTGTGATTTGCGGCATTGGCCGCATCGAAGGCGTGGACTGCATGATTGTCTGCAACGACGCCACCGTCAAAGGCGGCACTTATTACCCGATGACGGTCAAGAAACATTTGCGGGCGCAGGAGATTGCGCAGCAAAACCGCCTGCCCTGTGTCTATCTGGTGGATTCGGGCGGCGCCAATCTGCCGAACCAGGACGAGGTGTTTCCGGATCGCGACCACTTTGGCCGCATCTTCTACAACCAGGCGACCATGAGCGCGCAGGGCATTGCGCAAATTGCGGTGGTGATGGGCAGTTGCACGGCAGGCGGCGCCTATGTGCCCGCCATGAGCGACGAGGCCATCATCGTCAAGAACCAGGGCACCATCTTTCTGGGTGGCCCGCCGCTGGTGAAAGCCGCCACCGGCGAGGTGGTCACCGCTGAAGACCTGGGCGGTGGCGACGTGCACACGCGCCTGTCGGGTGTGGCCGATCACCTGGCCCAAAACGACCTGCACGCGCTGGCGCTGGCGCGCCAAGCGGTTGCACATTTGAACCAAATCAAGCCTCCAGCCCCCGCGCTGCTTGCCTCAGTAGCTCCTAATTTTGCTGCAGACGAGCTTTACGGTGTGATTCCGACCGACACGCGCAAGCCCTTTGATGTGCGCGAAATCATCGCCCGCATCGTCGATGGCTCCGAGTTGCACGAGTTCAAGCCGCGTTACGGCACCACGCTGGTGACCGGCTTTGCCCACATTGAAGGCATGCCGGTGGGGATCATTGCCAACAACGGTATTTTGTTCAGCGAGTCAGCCTTGAAGGGCGCGCACTTCATCGAGCTGTGCTGCCAGCGCAAGATTCCGCTGGTGTTTTTGCAGAACATCACGGGCTTCATGGTCGGGCGCAAGTACGAGAACGAAGGCATCGCGCGCAACGGCGCCAAGATGGTCACCGCCGTCGCGACCGCTGCTGTCCCGAAGTTCACCATCATCATTGGCGGCAGTTTTGGCGCCGGCAACTACGGCATGTGCGGCCGCGCCTTCAGCCCGCGCTTTTTGTGGATGTGGCCGAACGCGCGCATCTCGGTCATGGGCGGCGAGCAGGCCGCGAGCGTGCTGGCCACTGTCAAGCGCGACGGCATCGAGCTCAAGGGCGGGCAATGGAGCGCGGAGGAAGAAGAAGCCTTCAAGGCCCCGATTCGCAGCCAGTACGAAGTTCAAGGCCACCCCTATTTCGCCACCGCCCGCTTGTGGGACGACGGCATCATCGACCCCGCCGACACGCGCCGCGTGCTGGGCTTGGGCTTAAGCGCCGCGCGCAATGCCCCGATTGAAGACACCCGGTTTGGCATCTTCCGCATGTAGTGGCTGCACCGCGACACCGATTTTGACGTGATGAAAACCTGGCGAGGCTGACCGATATGGCAACACTGAACATTCAACCCGGCCGGGTGGCGCAGGTCACCTTGAGTCGCCCCGAAGTCCGCAACGCCTTCAATGACGAGGTGATTGCCGAACTGACGCAGGCCTTCACCGAACTGGGGCAAAACAAGGCGGTGCGCGCGATCATCCTGGCCGCCAACGGCCCGGCCTTCTGCGCCGGCGCCGACCTGAACTGGATGCGCCGCATGGCCGACTACAGCCATGCTGAAAACCTGGCGGATGCGGCGCAATTGGCCGAGATGCTGCGCGTGATCTACACCTGCCCCAAGCCCACGGTGGCCCGCATTCAGGGCGACGTCTACGCCGGCGGTATGGGCCTGGTGGCGGCGTGTGACATGGCGGTCAGTGTGGACACGGCCAACTATTGCCTGAGCGAAGTCAAGCTGGGTCTGTACCCGGCCACCATCAGTCCGTATGTGCTTCGCGCCATGGGCGCGCGCGCTGCGCACCGTTACTTTTTAACCGCCGAGCGCTTCGATGCGGTG
>DATCIC010000410.1:0-10157 GCA_036508025.1 Rhodoferax sp.
TTGGCCGCCTGAGTGAAGAAACGTTTGAGCACGGCGTAGATCCCGGCGGCCGACAAGGCACTACCCGGGTGGTCAGACAGCGCTGTCGCCTGCAACTCACCGCCCTCCCCCCTACCCCATTGCGCCACCGACGCATGCAGGGTGCGTATCAAGGGCAGGGTGCTGGAGTCGGCGCAGCGTTTGTCCTCTTCCATGAATTCCTTGCCATGCGTGGCCAGCAGGCGCACCACCTCATCATTGAGCGGCACTTCACGCGTCTTGGCACGCTTGCCGGTCACGGTCAGGACCCAGGTCTCGGGCAGGTCCGGCAAAGCTTCAATGCGCAAATCGCCGTGGCGGGCCTTGGCCAATTCATCCAGGCGAATGCCCGAGCTCACCAGCAGCTCCAGAATGCATTTGAGCCGCAGGCGCTCCGGCCCATCGGGAATGGCGTCCAGACACTGCAGCACATGATTCCACTCGGCCTCGGTAAATGAACGCTTGATGTCGACTTTGGAGGCCGGCAGATCAAAACCCTTCATGAGCGCACGCATCGGGTTGGCCACCAGATAGCCGGCATCACACAGCGCCCCGTACATCGTCTGGATGATGACCAGCGCCTGCTTTTGCGAAGCCGGTGCGGGTTGACCCCGGAAGGCACGCCACAGCGGGTCGTCTCGAAGCACCGGCGCCGGATGGATCCAACTGCTGGGCACCGCTTGCAGAAATTCGCGGTACCGCAGGCAGTCCGGTGAGGTCACCGAGGACAACGGCTTCTTGAGTTCCTGGGCGCACCAGAGCAGGAAGCGCTCGACCTCTTTTCTGTAGGAACGCAGGGTCGAGGGCTTTTCCTGGTAATGCGCCAGCCAGGCGTGCACGGCATCTAAGTCATTGGTCGCCCCCAGGGTGTTGGCCATGTGGCTTCTGAATTGCCCGGTTTCACCTGCCAGAGCGGGGGAGTTCTGCATCCGGCTCAGGCCCAGTTGCACCAGGGTGCCCTGGCCGAACTGACTCAATTGACTGGAGGGACTTGGGCCCGGCTCGGCGCCCAGCAGCATCAAGGCGGCCTGCGCCTTGTCTTTCAGCGCCCGGCGCGACTTGGGTTCATTCACGCTGTCACTGATGAGCACATTGAGGTGTTCGTACTGCATGCGCAGCCAGGCCAGCACCTGCTGCGCGCGCTGCTCGCCAAATCCTTTGATCCTTCCATGCCAGCGGTAGCCATAGACGTTGATGAAGCGCACCAGGTCACCCAATGTGAGGATGCCCACCGTGCGCAGGCATTTCACGACAGGCTTGGCAAACCAGGCTTCCAGCCGATCGCTGACTGTCGGCGTTATGGAAAGCAGGTTGTCCAGATGGTTGAGCGCCCTCACCCGCTCAAGCGCTGGATCCTTCAATCCTTCGGCGGCCTCGATCGCTTCGGCGTTGTCCAGGCCGAACGCCGCCTTGTATTCGGCAACGAGCTCGGCCTCGCTCCAGGCGTCCGGGTCCATGCCCTCGCTCTCGACCCAGTCCTGTAGGCTGGGCAGGGTCACAGCGGCTTTGACCGGTGCGTCGCTGCGCAGCAGGTCCAGCAGGTGCGTGATCTTGGCGGACGTCGGCAGGGTGGCATCGAGCAGGCGTCCGGCCTCGATGATGTGCTTGAGCAGAGCATCGCGGCGGTTTTGGATGTAACGCAGGTCGGTCGTGGTCTCGCTCCAGGCGAGATAGCGGGTGAAGGCGTCGCGCAGGTCCAGGCCCAACAGGCTCGAGCGCACAAAGGCGAAGTGGTGGATGCCTAATGAGCGGGTGTCGCGCACGACGCTGGCTCGTGAGCCCGCAGGCCGCCCTGGCTTGCGCCGCTGGGCGCTTTGGAACAGCGGATCAAAGGTCAGAGATGTCACTGTCATCGTGACCCTTTGGTGTGGCCCGGTCGCATGGCTATTCCCATGACCGGGTGAGCAATTCATCAAGAGCCTCGGTGATGCACTGGCCCTGATCGGCCAGTGAACCAATGTACTCCCCGATTTGATCCACTGGGACGGACACCAGATCCAAGGTATGCAACACGAGCTCGACGCCCTGCACCGTGAGTACCGGGTTCAACCGCGTAGCAACCGGCATATTGGCCGGTAGCGCACTGCGCCGCACAAGGGGGACGACCACGCGCCTGCGGTAGCGATCAAACTGGGCCGACTGCACCAGAACCACGAATGGAATGGACTCGCGCAGCGCCCCCTTGTTGCGGTGGACATCAAACTGAGCCATTACAGACTCGAATGCTCGTCAGCCAACGAGCCCAGCGCCGTATCCACTGCATTCCAGCCCTCTGCGCAGGCGTTGGCGGCACGTCGGTGTTCAAGGGATGCGCGCTGCTCTTGCTTAACGAACTCCCATAGAAGACGCTCCGTGGTGGCAGACAGGTTGTCGGTGTACATCCGGGCCAGCGCAACGACGCCTTCACTGATGGTGAGATTTACCGGTTTTTTGCGGTTCGGGATATCGGGCTCAAACACAGTAAGTCGCTCCTTGATTGCCTATACCTTGATTGCCTATACCTTGATTGCCTTTAACTACGCGCGCGCCGGGCCGGCTCGCACCAATCTTGGCCGGCCTCCATTCTTGCCATTTTCCCGGGCCGCCTGTGCTGTGACAGCGCTGCTCTTGCCGCCATTGCGCGCCGCTATCCAAACAGCGTCGATAAGTTAATCGGCATCGGTCCAAGGGTTCAATAGAACCACGGGTGCCTGAACGAAATCACGGACGTTGCGCGTAACCAATGCCAGGCCATGCTCAGTTGCCGTGGCAGCAATGAGGGAGTCGAAGGCGGCCATAGACTCCCCGGCCGCCTCCGCTTTGGCGCACATTGCCGCCCAATAGTGTGCGCATGACTGGGTGAATGGCAACACTCTGTCCTCAAAGCTGGCTTCAACTTTTTCAAGCCAGACCGACAGTTCTGTGCGACGACGTGACACAGGAAGTTTTTCGATGCCACGATGCAATTCGGCAATCGTGACGGCGCTGACGAACAGTTCCAGCTCTTGGCGCGCGCCCATCCACTTGAGCACAGCAGGCTCTGGCAATGGCTTAACCAACTCTGAGAGTACACAGGTGTCCAGAAGGTACCTCACAGTTCGATCTCGCGAATGGCTTCGCGCGAGCGCGCCACATCCAGCGGTTCGCCTCGGGGGGCATCGAGCAGCAGGTCAAGCAAAGGCGAAGAACCACTCAACCTGCGATAGTCGCAAGCCGACAGGATGACAACCGCGTCCTGACCGCGCCTGGTGACCAGTTGCGGTCCTTCGCTAAGCGTGAAGTCAACCACCTCAGAAAAACGGCTCTTGGCCTCCTGCAGTTGCCATGTATGCATATTGTTCTCCAAACTAGTCTGTCTAGTCGTTTATTATGGAAGAATGACTTATTGCTGTCAATAGTCGCGCAAAACTTTGAAGCACGCACCGTCAGATTCATGTGAATTAACGAACATGCACTCTTCCTCGTCCACAGTGAATTCCCTCTCAAATCACGATGCGCATATTATGCGTATAAACCAGATAATGGGAAAGTCTCGTTTTAAAAGCATTAAAGTTACAGCATGATTATAAGGATAATCATGACGTACTTTAGAAGAAATTAATTATGATTTACCACAATTCAGCCGCAATTACAGCCGTTTGGCACGGCTTGCCGGACGTGCTCATGGTTACAGCGGCGTCGGCTCACTCGTAAAATTTGGTGCCGCTGATCCTTGCCGCGCCCTGCACCGCATTGCGAGCATGGTCCCAAGGGCCAGAGAAGCCAACTGGGAGGCGCTAAGGGCCGCCAGAGGCGTTGTACAGCGCCCTCCCCCTGTGGTGGCCACACTCACTGGCGCTCAGCGTGCCGAAACGGGTGCTTTTGAGTAGCTTTTGAATAGCTTTTGAATTGAGCGAATCAATTTTGCCAAATTTTGCCAATATGGCTAAACTTGATGTACGAGTACCATGAACATCTCTTTACCCAACACCTTGAAATCCTTTGTGGAAGAGCAGGTTAACCAGGGCTTGCACGGCACAACCAGCGAGTATCTGCGCCAACTGATTCGCAAAGACAAGGATCGGCTGCAGTTGCGCAGCCTGCTGGTTGCCGGTGCGTCGTCTGCACCAGCAGACATGGCTGATGCGGCATCCTTTGAAGGACTGCGCGAACGTGTTCGCTTGGCTACCACGGCGGGATCGCTCGGTTGAAGGTCAAGCCTATTGTTCCGCGTGAACTGGCCAATCACGATATCAACGAGATCCTTGCCTACTATCTGGGCGAGTCTGCCGAGCAAGCGACCTATGGTTTTATTGATGCCCTAGAGGAAGCCTACAGCCATATTAGTCGCCATCCTGCCACCGGTTCACCGCGTTATGCACACGAGTTAGAACTGCCCGGTCTGCGCTATCCACACCTTGTTTTCTATGTTGACCGTCCAGATCACATTGATGTTTGGCGCGTTTTGCACGGCAAGCAGGACGTCCCGGTGTGGATGTCCAAGGACGTTGAGATCTAATTGATCACCGCTCCGGCAGGAGGCGTTGCACCGCTTGCCAACATTCGGCGAAGTGAAAGCATCACGAATTCGTTCGCAACTCGTATCCAGACACTTGTTCAGCGGAGCCGTCAAAATTTCGACAAATTTGTCCCCCGATGGATCTTGTACCCATGGTGTCATCATTTTCGTGGGTCACTTTGACTTCGACGGATGCCGGACACCGGGGAAATTTGTAGACTGGACGTGCGAACAGCTTTTCGCATGGGTAATAACACTGTGATTACCATCCCCTGCGGCGTTACCGTTGGACTATGTCGGCGCCAGTCCGAGTCCCCTCAGATCACCGAGACCGGTCAGGCTCATCTTGTCAGGACTATCCATGTCGAGCCAACACTCTGCCCTGCCCATTGGCAGCTTCCTTAATGAGATCGAATAACGCGCGGGGATCCAGTTGACCGTCCAAACGAACAGGCCAGGCAGAGGATGGGTGGCAACCTGGCTTCCACCCTGCCCCTCGTCTGCTCCTGATCATTTGTGGCGTTTTCGTGGCGGGCAATCTCAGCGCTGAATTCACCAGCATCACAAGTCTTTCTAAGACCCATGTTTTTACTGGCTTGGCATTGACTCATCTGGCGCTCAACCTCCCCGCTCTACCCAGGTGCGCTTCTGACTTTGATACCAGGACTCAGAATGCAACGCGATGGGGTGGGATTCCTTGACCAGGGAGGCGGAACTCTAGGGAACCTACCCGACTTAGAGCGCATTCAAAAAGAAGGGGGGTGGAACCGTTCCACCCCCCTTCTTTGACAAGCTGTTTTCAGATCAGGAAAGCAGCATCTTGATGACTTTTTCCACTTCGCCGAATCGTTTTGGATCTATGTTGGCTAAGCTGATGACGGCTGAGCGCTTTATAGCGTTGAGCTTTATCTCACCGGTTTGACCGTCTTTTCCCTTAACCGCGATCTTCTTCGCGGGAGGGGGTGGAACCGTTCCACCCCCCTCCAAAAGTCGGGTCAGAACTTGCTGGGAGCTGAGTTTTTCTTGAGCTGAACCCAGCTCCTTGGCTCGTGAAAGAATCAAGTCCGGGTCCTTTTGAATGGCCTGGGTCAGCAAGGTTGCCCACCGGTACTGGAGATCCAAAGGGCTAGGGAAAGCTGCAATTACATGCGCTGGTAACCTGGCAAGGGCCAATGCTTTACCCAATTGGCTCAGGTCAATAGATGCCGTCTCAGCCAGCTTTCGGGCTGACGAAAAGAGCCCTTCATTCAGAGCCCTTGCGTAGGTTGTACCGGCCTCCCATGGGCTCAGTGCCGCGCGCGCCCTGTTCTCTCTGTCCATCTGGCAGAAGAGTTCGGCATCGCCCAGATCCTCAATCAGGGCGAGTACATCGAGTCCGAGTTCCAGACAGGCTCTGTGGCGACGATGACCGAAGACCAACTCATATTCGCCAGGACCAGATTTAGATGGGCGTACTTTGATTGGCTGAACGTTTCCGCCGGCCGTCTCAATTTCCTGCTTGAGATTCTCAAAAATTTCACCTGAATAAGACAGTTCGTTTCTATTTGCCCATTTGCTGGGCTTGATCTTCATCGGATCAATCTTACGAGTTGCACTGGCTCCGTCAAACTCTGCGAGCTTTTGCTTGAGTTCGACGTTTTCTGCCGTTACCTTTTCATCACGAAACAGGGCATCGGCATGCATCCCGATTGCGGTCTTAGAGCCCTGTCCCCGGCTTCCCGCCGACAACCCAATGTGGCTGAAATCAATCTTTGCTGCCTTATCTTTAAGCGCCATGTTGTTCTCCAATTTGACGTTTCCATGCTGTCACTATTTGCTCTTCAACGAGCTCGACTACGCGTTCATAAGCGTCGAACGCCCGCCGGTAAGTTCTGGCATTGATGGTTGCCGGATCCGTGTCGTAGACGGTTCCGAACTCAGCGCTTGCGCTGGCGGTAAGAGATGTCTTAGGAATCTCAACCGGCAGGACCATATTGGCGTAGCCAGCCGTAATCCACTCACGGACAACACTGGAAGACGCATCGTTTGCGTCCACCCTAGCCAGCAGAACGTCCACGAAGTCAAAGCTCTTTGTCTTCCCACGGTTAGTTACCAGGTTGGCTGTGAGATCGTTAAACAGGTTCCAGAACTGACCGCTGGATGTGAAATCCAAGGTGCTCGGCGGTAGGGGCATGATTAGGCCGTCAGAAGCGAGGAGGGCATTTATGGTCAGGTAGGACAGAGAAGGGGATGTGTCCAGGATGATCACGTCATATTTGGTCCGTGCAGTGTCAATACCGTTATTGAGCACATTCCAGAATTCGAAGGACCCTTCAGATTTTTGCCGTGAGGGAAGGGCGAATTCGGCCGAGTAGAGAGCAAGGTTAGCAGGAACAATATCGATGCCAGACCAGTAGGTGGGCGTGATGGCGTAATCAATAGAAACCTCCGATCCGTAGCAAAGACTGAGAATCGTCTGTTCATCGGCAACATCAACGTCAGGCAACAATCCAAACAGGGTTGTCATCGAGCCTTGAGGGTCTGTGTCGATCACAAGCACCTTGTGCCCACGAAGGCTCAAGCCCTGTGCAAGGGTCACTGCAGTGGTCGTTTTGGTTACGCCACCTTTGAAATTAGCCACAGCAATGGTGATTGCTTCAGCGTTCCCAGGACGCATGGATTTGCTTCGCGTAGATTGGGCCCATGTGCGAGTATCTTCAAGACTGAATTTGCGACGATGGCCAGTCTCCATTTGCCCCAATGGCAAATCACCCTTCTTCACCCGATAATCCATCTGTGCTTTTTCCAAGCCACAGATCGTCGCCACTTGGTTGGTGCTGAAAGTAGGGGGTCTCTTTCTGGCGTCTGGAGCGAGCATAGTGCCACGCACACTCTCTATAACTGCTCCCACTCTATTGGAAGCGGCAATCAGATCCTCTAGAGTAACTCGTGTATCCGACGTTTTTTTGATTGTCATGTATTTTTTCCTGCTAGACGCAAAACATAGCGTGTAGTGCCAATTGTGCGTCTTTTGAGCAGCTTTTGGAAGTCTGGGCTTCGGGTTTTTTGTGGTTATCCACAATCTCTCGCTTTCTCTTTTTTAAAAACCTTTAGAAGCTTTAATACCTTTAATTCAAATTTCATCAATGAATTCAATATGTTAAGTCACTTTGTGTGAGTCGAACCAAGAGATGTGTGAGTAAATCCATAGGATCTGTGAGACTAATTAGGGAAAGTGTGAGTAAAGCCACGATAGACCTCGACTAATGTATATAAATGCAATTCACCACTAACTTTTGTCGCAAACTGCAATAACAATGAACAAAATTTCGTGAGTGAGAGCCCTTAACGGCATTGAGAAGTTCTAACTGTGAGAGAAACCAAGGGCACAGTCGGATGGATCTAAACCAGTTGTGAGAGAAACCATGGGCTTATTTATGAACCTGGTGGGCAGGCTATTGGATGGTTGCTGATTTATTTGCGTGAAATTGTCGATCTCACACATAATATGACCATGAGCAGCATCGAAATCCTTGGCCCAGACAGAATTGACAAGCCTGTGTCGACCTTAGCCATGGTACCCAAGACCGGTACGATTACCCGAGTCGGGCGGCAGGCATATACGCTCATGATGTTCGTGGCCAGGGAGCAGGGCGCGGAGGACGAGGAGACTGGATTGTTCGGAGCTCCCTTGAATTCCGTTATCCGCGGATATGACGGCTCAACCGGCTCAGTCAAAGAACTGAAAAAACACCTTCTGTCCATGGTTACTCATGTTGTGGAGTGGCAGTCACCGTCGCCGGCCGAAACCGAAGAGTGGGGCGCCTGTGGCCTTCTATCGCAGGTCAATCTCAAAAAGAAAAATGGTGAGAACTGGCTCTACTGGGCCTATCCACCAGCCCTTCGCCAGGAAATGCTTTATCCGCTGCGATACGCACAGATCAGAAGGACCTCGATAGCGCAGTTTCGGTCGCACTCGGGATTGGCACTCTACGAGATTTGCGCGCGCTACAAGGACAACCCATCACACCTAACCAGCAAACAGCACTGGCACTGGTGGTTGCCGGTTCTCACAGGAAAGCCCATTCCGAAAGAGATCAAGACCGAGTTCCGATTCTTCAATAGAGACACCATCAAACCGGCAATAGAAGAGGTCAACGAAGTGAGTGAGCTCAGCGTGACGGTTCACGAGTTCAAAGTTGGGCGCTCTATTGAGTTCATCCAGTTCGAAGTGCACCTCAAACAAGAACCGTCAGTCAAAGCTTCGAAAGCGATTGACCTCACAAAAGTTGCACGCGCAATCCAACTTGGCATTGATGCCGAGATCGCGGAAGACCATTTCATCCGCTATGGGGAACTGGTCTTCGCCAAGGCAATTGAGCGGTTGGAGGCCCGCCTGGCCATGCCAGGTACACCCATTCTTTCAAGACATGCGTACTTGAAGGCGCTACTGAAAGATCGAGTCATCGACAAGTCGGCACCAGAAGAGTATCAGCCGAACTTGATCGATATTGTTGTGACGAAGAAAGAACATCCTGGCGTTCTGGCTCAGGCCAGCCTTCGCGAGCGAGAGGTGGAAAAGCTAGCCATCGTGCGCACGGAACTGGAGAAGCTTGACGCACCTGCAATGGAACAGTTGCTACTGGAACTCAAAGACAACTTTGTCGAGCGCAACATGTCACAAGCAGTGATGAAACGCATGGAGGAGGGCAAATGGGAGTCAGCTCTCATTATGGGCGAGTTGGCACGCTTTTACTGGAAACGTACACGCGGGACGGACTGGAGCAGTGCAGATGCGCTACCCAAGGTGGAGCGTGTTGAGCAGGCTGGATTGTTTTAGTAAACGAGATGATGCTCAAAACGGACGCAAGGGATGTGCGTAACGCCAGTGAATCGTCCTGCGCTGGTTCTATAAGGCATCGTCACTGCGTGGCGTGGCGTGGCGTGGCGTGGCGTGGCGACAAGTGACCCCTACATACTGCAGTGCAGTCACTTCAAAATTACCCATCAAATATCACACAACGGAGTTGGCGCTTACTGCCATCAAAGCAATTATCGCTGCGTAATTCAACGCCATACGAACCATGAAAATGGTCTTTGCGTACTCCTTCAATGCTCCATGGTCGTACAAACGAGTCAGGTGACTTAATTACCGAGAGCTGAGGACATCATCAATTTATTCCGAACTATCAGGACCTTATTATTGGATGCCGTTTTTTTGGTTCTGCAAAAGGCAAATTCTGATAGTTCGTTTAGTATCCGGCAGATGGAAACTAATGCGAACCTGACCAAATCTCTCCTTCCGGGCTCGTTATTCGACGCCTGGGCCTCGTCAAGGACTTCAGTGAGCCGAGGCCTGTCAGAGCCTACTGAGGCCGTGCAGCGGGCCATGTGGACGGCATTCGGGACCTGGTGCATCCGTAACAACATTGATGCGACCAGACTGACTGCAATTGAGCTCGGCAAGTACCTACGGTCCCGTGAGGGCTCCGTGCCGGCATCGGAACTCACGCCGCGCTACGCCTGGCGCCTGGTGAACCTGATTGACCGCGTACTGAATTTCTCGGCGTCAGGGCAGGGCAGGGCGCCGAACCGGGCAGCTGCTGAACTCTTTGAATCTGATGCCGAGCTCAAGCACGCCAATGCTGAGTCCATGGAGCCGCTGCCGGATTATTTGTCGGAC
>DATCIC010000411.1:0-4937 GCA_036508025.1 Rhodoferax sp.
CTGTGCCGCCGCTACACCGCCCAGGAAGCGCTGGCGATGGGCCTGGTTAACGCCGTGGTGCCCCTCGAGCAGCTGGACGCCGAAGTGCGCAAGTGGTGTGACGAGATCGTTGAAAAGAGTCCTACCGCCATTGCCCTGGCCAAGAAATCTTTCAACGTCGATACCGAGATGATTCGTGGCATGGGCGGTTTGGCGATGCACGCACTCAAGCTGTATTACGAAACCCCAGAGTCAGCCGAAGGTGGCAATGCGTTCCGTGAAAAACGCAAGCCAGAGTTCCGCAAGCACGTCAAGTAACGCACCGGGAAAAATCATGATCAGAGACTCAGAAACACTCCATTTGTTGCTCGATACCATTGGGCGCTTTGTTCGCAAAAAGCTGGTGACGGATAGGAAATTCAACCGCATGAGGCCAAGTATTGCACCTGGAAACTGCCCTTGATGCGCGTAAGAACCCTCGATTTGCATCTGACACCACCTGAGCTGGGTGGTGTTTACACCCCAAAACCCTGCTCAAAAAAGCGATAACCGACGCGCCTGGTACGCCGCACGCAGATTCACCCCGCAGCGCGTCCGATTCGCCGTTTCATCCTCTCACCCATTGACGCGCTGATCGACCTCATGGTCGGGCACCGGTTGCGCCGCCCTATCCCAGTGCGGCTCGCTTGGCATCTCGTCGCCCCTGTGCGCATCACATTCATCCCACAGCGGTGGTCCGCGTGCAGGGGAGATGTGCGGGGGCTGCGAGTCAACACCACGCAGCCCCAGTGGGCCGTGACACCGGGGCAATTGGCCGTGCTGTATGACGGCGAGGTGTGCCTGGGCGGCGGCGTGATTGCCGCTTGAGGCGGCCATCTGATCACTATACTAATAGTAGCTGCTCACGAAGTAGGCACGGTGGCTACAGCCTGATTTGGCATATAAACCAGGTCAACCCATGCGCGACAACAACGCTTCCATGTCTTTCAGCATCCAGATCGTCAATATACGTAAAAACGGCGGGCACCACCAGCAGGCTGAGCAGCGTGGATGTGATGAGGCCGTCATGAACAAAAATGTGAGGATGGTTTACCCCGGCGTGGTGAGCGATAAGCTCCCAAGATGACACAATGGGCTTGGCAGGCTACACACTCAAAGTTACTGGAGAGTCCAAATGGTTGATTCCGCCACCTTCGCGGCCGCTGTGGCAACACTTGCCAAAGCCGCGCCCAATGCAGAGCAAATCCTGCTGTTTGGCTCGTATGCGCGTGGTCAAGCGCACGAAGAATCTGACCTCGACTTTTTGGTGATCGAGCCCGCAGTGGAAAACCGGGCCCGCGAAATGGTTCGCCTGCGTCGAGCTTTGCGGCCGCTACGCGTGCCCGCAGATGTGCTGGTCTATTCCCGTGAGGAGGTGAACTGCTGGGGACAACAACCCGGAACGGCACTTTACTGGGCATTGCGTGAAGGCCGGGTGGTGCATGGTTGGATTTCATGCCCAACAAGCCATTGAAAAGTCGCTCAAGGCGGTACTCAGCGCGCACATGATCGAGTTCCGCCGCACGCATGACCTGATTACATTGCTTGATTTGCTGCAAGACCACCAGCTGCCTGCCCCGCCGGAGGCCGATTGGCTGGATGAGCTCAACCCCTATGCGGTGGAGGCGCGCTACGGAACCATAGAACCAGAGGGTCTTGACCGCACCCGCGCACTGCAGGCCGTCGCGCAAGTGCTGGACTGGGCCCGTCATGAAACACGCATTGTGCGCAGCATTTGAGCATCCAAGTGCGGTTGAATAGCAACGGGTAATTTCAAGCGTTTTAGGCCTATAGCCCCCGCTCAGCATGCGCAAGCAGCTATTTAATTCATAGTAATCGGCTTGGCGTCTGTACCCGGCTCTGTCACGGCTAACGGATAGGAAATTCAACCGCATGAGGCCAGGGATCACACCTGGAAACGGCCTTGATGCGCGTAAGAACCCTCGAGTTGCATGTGACACCACCTTAGCTGGGTGGTGTTTACACCCCAAAACCCTGCTCAGAAAAACGATAACCGACGCGCTGGGTACGCCGCACGCAGATTCACCCCATGTTGGCCATCATGGCTAGTGGCCACCTTTGGTAATGGCATCAGCGTTGATGTTGACCTGGACCCCATGACCAAAGTCTAAGAATCCAAAAACTTAGATGCGAATAATACGTAAACTACATACACTACGCATTGACCTGCATAATTTGGAGCCAAAGCAATGCAAACCATCAGCGCAACCAACCTCGCCAGAAATACACGCATGATCCTTGATCAAGTTGCAAACCAAGGCGAAACCGTGACCATCGAGCGTAATCACACCATGATTGCCCAAATCGTGCCGCCAGCGCGCTCCATGACTGCCGCCCAGGCCCTTGCCGGACTAACGTTGCCTATGCTGACATTGACACAAGCCAGTGCATGGCTCAATGACAGCAAAGCTGACTTTAGCGATACGGTGCGTAACCCATGGGCATGATTTTCGATAGCTGCATCTGGGTCGGGCTTGCTTCCAGCCAAGTGCAGCGGCAAACGGTCATTGATGTTGCGGGCGATGAGCCCGTGTTTACTTCTGCGATTTCTTTGGGCGAGTTGAGTTTTGGGGTGCAATCATGCACAGACCCCACAGAGCGTGCCATGCGAGCGGCCTACTTGCGCCAAGTCGAAAGTCGCCCGACATTAGGCGTGTCCAAGCACACCGCGGCAGCCTTTGGCGTGCTTGCCGCAGCCGTCAAGCATGCCGGGCGGTCACCCCGGCCGCGTTACAACGACCTGTGGATAGCTGCCCAGGCCATTGAACACGGGTACGTGCTTTTGACACTCAATACCACCGATTTTTTCGATCTTCCGGGGCTGAAGCTTGCAACACTCGCACCCAAGGCTCAAGCGTAGATAAAAAATGTTGCCTGGACCACAGCCTCAATCCTTGAACACCGGCACGCGCTTACCCATGCCGCACGCAGATTCACCCCACAGCGCGTCCGATTCGCCGTTTCATCCTCTCACTCATTGACGCGCTGATCGACCTCATAGTCGGGCACCGGTTGCGCCGCCATATCCCAGTGCGGCTCGCTTGGCGTCTCGTCGCCCCTCTGCGCATCACATTCATCCCACAGCGGTGGCCCGCGTGCAGGCGAGGTGTGCCTGGGCGGCGGCGTGATTGCCGCTTGAAGCGGCCATCTAATCACTATACTAATAGTAGCTACTCACGCAGTAGGAACGGGGGCTACAGCCTGATTTGGCATACAAACCCGGTCAACCCATGCGCGACAGCAAGGTTTCCATGTCTTTGAGCATCGCGTCCATATTCACTTTCTGCGACTCATCGGGCTGCAGGCAGCTGGCCAGCTCTTGCTCCATGAAGCACATGGTCATGCGCAAATAGGTACTGTCGAGCGCCTTGCGCACGGCCGAGAACTGCTGGCCGATCTTGAGGCAACTCTCGCCTTCTTCGATCATGCGTTGCACACCGCGAATCTGGCCTTCGGCACGGCGCAGGCGGTTGAGCACCTCGGTGCGGGCGTCTAAGTCCGTCAAGACAGTCATGGGTAATTCCTTCAGTTACAGAGGCAGGGCTCGCCCTGCCGAGTCCTTTTTCCGATCTCAGTTGGCGCAGCCAATTTTCGACTCGGGCACGCCCAGTTTTTTGAGAATGATGCCCAGCGGGCAAAAATTGGTGAAGCCGGACTGGAACAGATTGGCGCCGACAAAAGCGGTGAAGGCCAGTGCCCATTTACTCACGAACAAGGGGCTGCCCTCGACGCCCAGCGCCAATGAAATCATGATGAACAAACCGGCAAAAACAACGATGTAACGCTGAACGGTCATGGTGAAACTCCTGAAGTTAAAAATAGAAAGAACACGAAAAAAAACTGCTGCGCCAAGCTCAAAGGGTGCCCTGTGGCGCTGGCCCGGTTGTGTTCGCGTCTGCGCGCGCTTCCATGCGCTTGCGGTACAAGGCGTAATAGAGGACCGGTATCACCACCAGCGTGAGCAGGGTGGACACCAGAATGCCAAATATCAGGGACACGGCCAAGCCGTTGAAAATCGGGTCGTCCAGAATGAAGAAGGCGCCGATCATGGCGGCCAGGCCGGTCAGCGCAATCGGCTGCGCCCGCACGGCGGCCGAGTTCACCACCGCCGCCTTGAACGCCATGCCCTGCCCGACCTGCAACTCGATGAAGTCCACCAGCAAAATGGAGTTACGCACGATGATGCCGGCCAGCGCGATCATGCCGATCATGGACGTGGCGGTGAACTGCGCCCCCAGCAGCGCGTGGCCCGGCATCACGCCGATGATGGTCAGCGGAATCGGCGCCATGATGACCAGCGGCGTCAGGTAACTGCGAAATTGCGCCACCACCAGCAGATAGATCAGGATCAGTCCGACGCCATAGGCGGCACCCATGTCACGGAAGGTCTCGTAGGTGATTTGCGATTCGCCATCCCATTTGAGAGCGTACTGTCGGTACGTGTCAGACGGCTGGTGAATCCAGTATTCACCCAGCTCGCCCATGCCCGGCAAGGCGGCACCGGCCAGCTTGCTGCGAATGGCAAACAGGCCGTACAAGGGCGAGTCGAGCTTGCCGGCCATGTCGCCGAACACGTAGCTCACGCCCTTGAGGTCCTTGGTGAACAAGGATTTGTCAATCACGCCGCGCTCGACCTGCACCAGCTCGCTTAAGGGCACCATCTGGCCATTGGCCGCGCGCAGCGGCATCGCCAGCAAGGCATCGAGCCCCACCTGGGATTCGAGCGGCAATTGCAGACGCACCGGTACCGGGTATTTGCTCTGGCCGTCGTGCAGATAGGCCGCGTCCACCCCGGACAAAGCCATGGCGGCGGTTTGCGCAATGACCGCGACCGGGATGCCCAGCGACTCGGCACGCTGGCGCCGCACGCGCAAGTAAGCCCGTGGCGCGTTCGCCTG
>DATCIC010000412.1:0-3196 GCA_036508025.1 Rhodoferax sp.
GCGGCACTTCGTGCGTAACTCGCCCGAATATGAATCGGGACTTCGCAACCGTGGCAGCCTGACGTTCTGGGTTACCCCGCAGGCGATGCAACTCTGGCCAGCCCAAGCGCGCAGCACACCAGGCGGGCAGTCCATCTATTCAAATCAGGCCATCCAAACCAGGCTGATGCTGCACTTGGCAGTGGACGCCAGCACGGGGCACATCGAGGCGTCGGTCTTGACTGGCCAGGATGTCGATGACCCATCTCAGGTTGGTCCACTGCTTGATCAGATCGAGCACGAAGTCGCCTCTGTTACCGCCGACGGCGCCTATGACGGCGAGCCAACCTACGGGCGGATTGCCCAACGCGATACGCAAATCGACATCATTATTGCGCCGCGCGTTACCGCCCAGCCCAGCGCGCAATTCGAGGCAACGCCGACCACACGCGACAACCACCTGTTGATGATTCAAAGCTTGGGACGGCTGGAGTGGCAAGAGGCCTATGGCTACGGCAAACGTGCGCTGGTGAAAACCACGATGGGACGCTTCAAGGCCATCATCGGGCCGAAGTTGCGTGCCCGTGATCCACGTGGCCAGCAGGCCAAGGCAAATGCTGCGGTGGCGGTGCTCAACCGCATGCTGAGCGCTGGACGCCCGAACTCCGTGCGCACTTCAGCAGCTGCCGTCTAAGCCCCTGCGGGGTTGGGGTAACCCCGGTCCCAGCGGTATCCATGCACCAACGCCGAAAATACGCCCATCATCGATAAGTGCCACCTTTTTGATGGCATAGTGTGAGTTGATCATTGCGGCATCTAGCGCTTGATGGTGGGACGGATGACAGAAGATGTAGAGATCCGGTACCAACCGGCATAAAAGGAAAAATAATGGATCCGCAAGTCGAAACACCCCAACCCGGAAATCTCTCTGAACCCCGTAGGCGGCCGAGCCACCGCACATCGATCATCGGCACTGTGCTTGCGCTGATTGTTCTGGGTGGATTGGGCTGGTTGGCCTGGAATTTAACCCATCCCAACACGGTTTCCGGCACAGCAGGTCCCGGCGGCGGGGGCAGAGGCGCACCTGCAACCACCGTGGGTGTGGCGACAGCCGAGCGGGCTGACATCCCGGTGGTACTGGATGCGCTTGGCACGGTGATCCCTGCGGCCACCGTGACCGTGCGGCCACAAGTCTCCGGCGTTTTGAAGCAGGTGCTGTTTCGTGAAGGACAGATGGTACGGGCCGGCCAACTGCTCGCGACCATCGATCCACGCCAATTCGAAATGTCGCTGATGCAAGCGTCCGGTCAGCGTCAGCGTGACGAAGCCCAGTTGGATAGCGCCAGGGTGACCTTGCAACGCTTTCGTACATTGCTGGAGCAAGACTCGATTGCGCGCCAGGAGGTCGATACGCAGGCGGCCCTGGTCAAGCAACTTGAAGGCACCGTTGTTGGTGACCAGGCGGCTGAAGGCACCGCACGCCTGAATCTGGGCTACAGCCGCATTGTGGCGCCCATTGGTGGCCGGGTCGGTTTACGGGTGGTGGACGTCGGCAACGTAGTTGGCGCCAACGACGTCAACGGCATTGTCGTGATTACCCAGGTGTCCCCGATCGACGTTCAGTTCGCGGTACCGCAGGACCAGCTGCCCGACGTGCAGGCGCGCGTTAACGCTGGTGCCGTGTTGCCAGTGACGGCCCTGGATCGCACGCGCGCCAACATGCTTGACGCGGGCCGCTTTTCGACGCTCGACAACCAGGTCGATACCCAGACCGGTACGGTACGGGCCAAGGCGCGGTTTGACAATGCAAAGTTCACCCTGTTCCCAAATCAGTTCGTCAATGTGCGCCTGCTGTTGCGCACGATCCAGGGCGGCGTGATGGTGCCCGTGACGGCACTGCGCCACGGCAGCAACGGCGACTTCGTGTATGTACTCAACACCGCTGAACGGACAGCATCGTTGCGGCCCGTAACACGCGGCCAGGCAACGGTCGACAAGGTGGAAATCACGACTGGGTTAAAGGTCGGCGAGAAAGTCATCACCGAAGGTGCTGACCGACTCAAGGATGGCGCCAAGGTGACGCTGCCGGGCGACAAGCCCACCACGGCCGGTGCTGGCGGCAGGGCGAAAGGCAAGCGCGGAGCAAGCCCCGCTGCGTCGGCGGCTTCAGCGGCGCCATGAGTCCGTCCCGTCCTTTCATCCTGCGGCCGGTCGCAACCGCGCTGCTCATGGTGGCGATCGTGCTCGCCGGCATTGTCGGGTTCAAGTTCTTGCCGCTGTCGGCGCTGCCGCAAGTCGACTTTCCAACCATCCAGGTACAAACGCTCTATCCGGGCGGCAGTCCGGAGGTGATGAGCCAGACGGTCACCGCGCCACTGGAGCGCCAGTTCGGCCAAATGTCGGGTCTGCAACGCATGAGTTCAACCAGTGCGGCGGGCGTGTCCATCGTCACTTTGCAGTTCGGTCTGGGAGAAACGCTCGATGTCGCCGAGCAAGAAGTGCAGGCTGCGATCAACGCCGGCGGCTCCTTGCTGCCGGCCGATCTGCCGGCGCCCCCGGTCTACGCCAAAATCAATCCGGCCGATGCGCCGATTCTGACGCTGGCCGTTACTTCCGACACCCTGCCATTGACCGAAGTGCAAAACATCGTCAACACGCGTCTGGCACTGAAAATCAGCCAGGTGTCCGGCGTCGGCCTGGTGTCGCTCTCCGGCGGCCAGCGGCCGGCGGTGCGCATTCAGGCCGACACCCGGGCGCTGGCGTCTTATGGTCTCGGTCTCGACACACTGCGAACTGCCATTACGGTGGCCAATGCCAACAGTGCCAAGGGCAGCTTCGATGGGCCGACCCGCTCCTACACCATCAACGCCAACGATCAGCTGCTGGCGGCCACTGACTACAAGAGTCTGATCGTTGCCTTTAAGAATGGCGCGCCGGTGCGGCTGTCGGATGTGGCGCAAGTCGTCGACAGCGCCGAGAACGTCAAGCTGGGCGCCTGGGCGGGTCTGAAGCCGGCCATCATTCTGAACGTGCAGCGCCAGCCCGGCGCGAATGTGATTGCCACTGTCGACGCGATCAAGGCACGGCTGCCGCAATTGCAGGCCGGGCTGCCCGCCACGCTGAAGGTCGACGTGCTGAGCGACCGTACCACCGGCATTCGGGCCTCGGTCGAACAAGTAGAAATCGAGCTGTCGCTGGCGGTCTTGCTGGTGGTGCT
>DATCIC010000413.1:0-12958 GCA_036508025.1 Rhodoferax sp.
CCGTCCACGACGCCAAACCAGTAAGTGACCGGTCGGCCGGTGCGGCAAACGTACTCGCCTGAAACGGCATCGGTAATTTTCAGGTCTTCCACCGTTCGTTCGTACTCGGCAGGCGACAGCCGATCAAGCCATGGAATCGTGTCGAGTTCGAGAGTGGTCAGCGGCCGGCGGCGCTGGTGGAGAGAAACATCGGAGCTCATAAAGAAAAGAAAGAAAGGAGAAAAGACGTGCCGCCAGTGATTGATAAGCGCAGGGAAAACACCTACCGAGAAAAGCTGGAATTGTCGTTCAAATGACAACTTGACGTCAAATGAATGTTTACTATCTGCCCTATTCCAGCGATCCGACGACCAGGCCGGATGGCGCGCTTGGGGACAGAGCCAAAGATCTGTCCCACAAGTTTTTTAGATTGAAGACAAGGTATCGGGATGCAGACTACTTTTCCTCGACTTCTGTTGAATCACGCCGCCCAGCGTCCGGCTGGGACTGCCATGCGTGAAAAAGAGTATGGCATTTGGCAGTCCCTGACCTGGGCTGATATGGCCGTTCTGGTGGAGCATGTCGCTTGTGGCCTGCATCAAGCGGGGCTGCGCCGCGGCGAGCACATGATTGTGATTGGTGCCAATCGCCCGCGCTTGTACGCCACCATGCTGGCAGTCCAGTCGCTTGGGGCCATCCCCGTTCCGCTCTATCAGGATGCCGCCTCGCCCGAGTGTGTGTTCCCCATCAACAATGCCGATGTGCGTTTTGCCTTTGCCGAAGACCAGGAACAGGTCGACAAACTGCTGGAAATCCGCGAGCAGTGCCCGCAGCTCTCAAATATCTACTTTGACGATCCGCGTGGCCTGCGCAGCTACGACGAGCCGGGTCTGACCTCGCTCGATGATTTGCTCGCAGCAGGCAAGGTCTTCGCCGCCCAGCATCGGGAATTCTTCCAATCAGAAGTGAACCAGATCAAGCCCGATGACGTCGGGGCCATGTTCTTTACCTCGGGCACGACCGGCAACCCCAAAGGTGTGGTGCACACCCACAACTCGCTGTTGAACCGCGCCAAGGCAGGCGCTGACTTTGACAAGCTGACCTCTGCCGAAGAAGTGCTGGCCTATTTGCCGCCGGCCTGGATTGGGCAAAATATTTTCAGCTACGCGCAGTGGCTGGCCTGCGGTTATGTGGTGAATTGCCCGGAGTCGGCGGCCACCGTCACGATCGACCTGAAGGAGGTTGGTCCCACCTATTACTTTGCACCCCCGCGGGTGTTTGAGGGGCTGCTGACCAGCGTGATGATCCGCATGGAAGACGCGGGCACGCTCAAACGCAATATGTTTCACTTCTTCATGAACGTGGCCAAACGCGTGGGCCCGGCGCTGATGGACGGCAAGACGGTGGCCCTGGCGGATCGGGTGTTGTACGCCTTGGGCAACTTCATGGTGTATGGGCCACTGCGCAACAATTTGGGGCTAAGCCGGGTACGCGTCGCTTACACCGCGGGTGAGGCCATCGGTCCGGATTTGTTCAGTTTTTATCGCTCCATTGGCATCAATCTCAAACAGCTTTATGGCTCGACCGAGACTGCCGTGTTTGTCTGCCTGCAGCCTGATAACGAAGCGCGCGCCGACACCGTCGGTGTGCCCTGTGCCGGGGTCGAAATCAAGGTCGCCGACAACGGCGAGATTCTTGTCAAGTCGCCCGGCCTGCTCAAGGGCTATTTCAAGAATCCTGAAGCCACTGCCGAGGTGTTGACGCCGGACGGCTGGTACCACACCAGCGACGCCGGTTTTCTCGACGCCCATGGCCACCTCAAGATCATCGACCGCGTCAAGGACGTGGGCCGTATCAAGGGTGGCGCCAATGACGGCGCGATGTTCGCCCCCAAGTACGTGGAAAACAAGCTCAAGTTCTTTCCGTACATCAAAGAGGTGGTGGCCTATGGCGATGGCCGTGAAAAGGTCTGCGTCATGATCAACATCGATGTTGACGCGGTGGGCAACTGGGCCGAGCGGCGCAACCTGCCCTATGCCGGCTACACCGATCTGGCGCAAAAACCAGAGGTCTACCAACTCATCAAGGAATGCGTTGAAAAGGTGAATGCAGATTTGAGCGTGGACACGCTGCTGGCCGGTTCGCAAGTGAGCCGCTTCCTGGTGCTGCACAAGGAACTCGACGCCGACGACGGCGAATTGACCCGCACCAACAAGGTCCGGCGCGGCTTCATCGCCGAAAAATACGATGTGCTGATTGATGCCTTGTACGGTGGCAAAACGTCGCAGTTTATCGAGACCCAGGTCAAGTTTGAAGATGGCCGCACCGGCAGCGTCAGCGCCACGTTGAAAATTGAAGACGCGAAGACCTTTGCACCGGTCAAGGCGGCAGCATGAGCAAAAAAATCGGCGACGTCGTTCTTGATGTCAAAAACATTTCCTTAAGTTTCGGCGGCGTCAATGCGTTGACCGACATTTCATTCGATGTGCGCGAGCATGAGGTGCGCGCGATCATCGGCCCGAATGGCGCGGGCAAGAGCTCCATGCTCAACTGCATCAACGGCGTGTACGCGCCCCAGAAAGGCTCCATCACCTTCCGGGGCAAGTCCTTCAGCCATATGGACAGCCATGCGGTGGCTGTGATGGGCATCGGGCGCACGTTTCAGAATCTGGCGCTGTTCAAGGGCATGAGCGTGATTGACAACATCATGACCGGGCGCAATCTGCGCATCAAGAGCAATCTGTTGTTGCAGGCGCTACGCATCGGCCCGGCCCAGCGCGAGGAAGAAAAGCACCGCGAATTTGTCGAACACATCATTGATTTTCTGGAAATCCAGGCGCATCGCAAAACGCCGGTGGGACAGTTGCCTTACGGCCTGCAAAAACGCGTTGACCTGGGCCGCGCGCTGGCGATGGAGCCGCAGGTGCTGCTGCTCGACGAGCCGATGGCCGGCATGAACGTGGAGGAAAAACAGGACATGTGCCGCTTTGTGCTCGACGTCAATGAAGAATTTGGTACCACCGTGGTGCTGATCGAGCACGACATGGGCGTGGTGATGGACATTTCCGACCGCGTGGTGGTGCTGGACTACGGCAAGAAGATTGGTGACGGCACGCCCGACGAAGTACGTAACAACGAAGAAGTGATCAGCGCCTATCTGGGCACGAGTCACTAGAAATTGTGGGGCAGACCAAGAGTTACAAACCGAAAAACTTGTGGGACAGACCGTAGTACGCGAAGCGACAAGCTCTGTCCCCAACTTGAAACGGGATGTTGGCTGTTTGCCAGCTCTGTCCCCAACTGATTAAGGATGTGAAATGGGATTTTTCCTCGAAACACTGTTCGGTGGCCTCATGGCCGGCATGCTCTATTCGCTGGTGGCGCTGGGCTTCGTGCTCATCTTCAAGGCCTCGGGCGTCTTTAACTTTGCGCAAGGCGCGATGGTGCTGTTTGCGGCCCTTTCCATGGCGCGCTTCTCGGAGTGGATTCCCCAGTGGCTTGGTTTCGACAATCTGATACTGGCAAATATTCTGGCCTTTGCCGTCTCCGTCTCACTCATGGTCGTGGTGGCCTGGCTCATCGAACGACTGGCGCTGCGCAAGCTGGTCAACCAGGATGGGATCACACTGCTGATGGCCACGCTGGGCATCAGCTATTTCATGGACGGTGCAGGCCAATTGCTATTCGGCAGCGCGACCTACAAGATCGATGTGGGCATGCCCAAGGAGCCGATGATCGTGCTGGAAAATCTGTTCGATGGCGGTCTACTGCTGAGCAAGGAAGACCTGTACGCCGCCGCCGCTGCTGCTGTTCTGGTCACCTTGCTCTCGCTGTTCTTCCAGAAGACCAAGACCGGCCGTGCGCTACGGGCGGTGGCAGACGACCATCAGGCGGCGCAGTCTATCGGCATTGCGCTGTCCCGTATCTGGATCATTGTCTGGTCTATGGGCGGTATCGTGGCCCTGGTGGCGGGGGTCATCTGGGGTTCCAAGCTGGGTGTTCAATTCTCGATATCGCTGGTGGCGCTGAAGGCGTTCCCGGTGGTGATCCTGGGAGGCCTGACCTCGGTGCCGGGTGCAGTCCTCGGCGGACTCATCATCGGCGTAGGCGAGAAGCTCTCGGAAATCTACATCGGCCCGATGATTGGCGGCGGTATCGAGAACTGGTTTGCCTATGTGCTGGCGCTTGCTTTCCTGCTGGTGCGACCGCAGGGTCTCTTCGGCGACAAGATCATTGACCGCGTCTGAAACCATAGCCTTCACGAAAGACCATCCATCATGTTCTACCGCGAGAACGGCCAGTTCAAAAGCACCTACCGGGATGACCAGCAAATTTTCCCGATCCTGCAGGACCGCATCGCCATCGGCATGCTGCTGCTTGTGGCCATGGTGGCCGTACCGCTGCTGGCCAGCGACTACATGTTTCGCGCGGTGTTCATTCCCTTCCTTATCCTGTCGCTGGCGGCGATCGGGCTCAATATCCTGGTAGGCTATTGCGGCCAGATTTCTCTGGGTTCCGGTGCCTTCATGGCAGTGGGTGCCTATGCGGCCTTCAACCTGCAGGCGCGCTTCGACGGCATGCCGCTCATCGTCTCGCTGATCGGCGGCGGTCTGTGCGCGATGGTGGCGGGTGTGATCTTTGGCCTTCCCAGCCTGCGCATCCGCGGCCTGTATCTGGCGGTGGCCACACTGGCGGCACAGTTCTTCATCGACTGGTTCACCAATCACGTGAAGTGGGTGACCAACGATTCCCCGTCGGGTTCGGTGAGCGTGGGCGATCTGAACTTCTTTGGCCTTGCGCTAAACACGTCGGTCGAGAAATATCTGCTTTGCCTGGTGATTGTGCTGGTCGTCGGCATTCTCGCCAAGAATCTGGTGCGCGGTGCCATCGGTCGCGAATGGATGGCGATTCGCGACATGGACGTGGCGGCCGCAGTCATCGGCATCCGCCCGGTCTACGCCAAGCTTTCGGCCTTTGCGGTTAGCAGTTTTATCGTCGGCGTGGCCGGTGCGTTGTGGGCCTTCGTTCACCTGGGCGCCTGGGAACCGGCAGCCTTTGGTATCGACAAGTCGTTCCAGTTGCTGTTCATGGTGATTATTGGTGGGCTGGGCTCCATCGTCGGCAGCTTCTTCGGCGCGGCCTTCATCGTTCTGCTGCCGCTTTTTCTGAACCAGGTTCCGCACTGGCTGGGACTGCCGCTATCCACTGCGACCGCATCGCAGTTGGAGCACATGATTTTCGGCGCATTGATCGTCTTTTTTCTGATCGTGGAACCGCATGGCCTGGCTCGGCTGTGGCTCACTGGTCGGCAAAAGCTGCGGCTGTGGCCTTTTCCCCATTGAGCCATTGCACGGACCACCTGGATTCGTTTTCTTTCACCCGCACTGCAACGTGCTTTTACAACAGGAGACAAGTATGAAACTCAAAACCCTGGCCCTCGCGGCCACCATCGTTACTGCCGGCCTTGCGGCGGTGGTCACGACCCCCTCTGCCTACGCCCAGGCGGCCGAGCAGTTCATTCCATTGCTCGTATACCGCACCGGCCAGTTCGCTCCGCTGGGCATTCCCTGGGCCGACGGCAAGGCCGACTACCTCAAGCTCGTCAACGCGCGTGACGGTGGTGTCAATGGCGTCAAGCTCACGTTCGAAGAATGCGAAACTGCCTATGACGCCGCCAAGGGCGTGGAATGCTACGAGCGCTTAAAGAAAAACGGCTCGGGCGCTTCGGGCTTTGACCCTCAGTCCACCGGTATCACCTTTGCACTGACCGACAAAGCGTTTAACGACAAAGTGTCGATCGAAACCATGGGCTACGGCCTGTCGCAGTCGGTCGATGGCACGGTGTTTGAATGGAATTTCCCGTTGCTGGGCACCTATTGGACCGCGGCCGATGTGATGATCCAGGATATCCTCAAGAAAGAAAAGGGCAGCCTGAAGGGCAAGAAGATTGCGCTGGTTTACCATGACTCGCCGTACGGCAAGGAACCCATTCTGCTGCTACAAAAACTCGCCGCCAAGGACGGCTTCGAGTTGGCACTGTTCCCGGTCACGCCTCCGGGGGTGGAACAAAAATCAACCTGGCTACAGGTCCGCCAGCAAAAGCCCGATTATTTGTTGCTCTGGTCCGCTGGCGTGATGACACCGGCCGCCATCCGCGAGGCCCAGGCCAGTGGTTACCCGCGCGAGAAGATCTATTCCATCTGGTGGGCCGGCTCTGACCAAGACGTGAAAGACCTGGGCGATGCCGCCAAGGGCTACAACACACTCTCCATTCATAACAACTCGGTCAAGGACAAGGTGCATGATGACCTGAAAAAGTATGTCTATGACAAGGGCCAGGGCACAGCATCGAACGCCAGCGAAGTCGGCCGGATGGCGCATACCCGCGGCATGATGATTTCCATGTTGCAGGTCGAAGCCATCCGCGCTGCCCAGGAAAAATACGGCAAGGGCAAGTCACTCACGTCCGAGCAGGTGCGCTGGGGATTCGAAAACTTGAACCTGACGGCCGAAAAACTCAAAGCGCTGGGCTTCGGAGAAATGATGCGACCGGTGAAGACCTCCTGCAGCAACCACATGGGCACCGACTGGGCACGCGTCGTTCAGTGGGATGGTAGCAAGTGGCAGATCAAGTCCGACTGGTATCAGGCCGACAAATCCAACATCGATCCGCTGGTCAAGGAGCTTGCTGACAAGTATGCGAAAGACAAGAAGATCGAGCGTCGCAACTGCTCTTAGGGGATTGCAGCGCTGCTGAGCGGCGCCCCCGTGTCGATCCACATTGGCGGCTCTGGCGAGCCGCCAATCGACAGGTCTGCAACGTAGCTCTGTCGATTGTCAAAAGGTAACGACTCATGGAACAAAAAAAAATCGTTCTCAATGTCAATGGCATCGAGGTCATTTACAACCACGTCATTCTGGTGCTCAAGGGCGTGTCGCTCAACGTGCCGGAAGGAAAAATCGTGGCCATTCTGGGTGGCAATGGGGCGGGCAAGACCACGACCTTGCGTGCTATTTCCAACCTGCTGCGCGGCGAACGCGGCGAGGTCACCAAGGGCTCCATTGAATTGCGCGGCGAGCGTATCGAAAATCTTTCCCCCGCCGATCTGGTGCAGCGCGGCGTCGTGCAGGTGATGGAGGGACGGCATTGTTTTGCGCACCTGACCATCGAAGAAAATTTGCTCACCGGCGGCTATACCCGCAAGGACAAGGCTGAGATTGCTCGCAATCTGGACAAGGTCTACACCTACTTTCCACGCCTGAAAACGCGTCGTACCAGCCAGGCGGCCTACACCTCCGGCGGTGAGCAGCAGATGTGTGCCATTGGCCGCGCCCTGATGGCCAACCCCAGCATGGTGTTGCTGGACGAGCCGTCCATGGGTCTGGCGCCGCAGATCGTGGAAGAGGTGTTTGAGATTGTCAAAGACCTCAACAGACGAGAAAAAGTCACTTTCCTGCTCGCCGAGCAAAACACCAACATGGCCCTGAAATACGCCGACTACGGCTACATCATGGAGTCCGGCCGGGTGGTGATGGACGGGGTCGCTGGTGACTTGGCCAATAACGAAGACGTCAAGGAGTTCTACCTGGGCGTGGGTGGGGGCGAGCGCAAGAGCTTCAAGGATGTGAAGAGCTACAAGCGGCGCAAACGCTGGCCGGCCTGAAAACGATAACTGCCATGCGTCGACCCAATCGCGGTTGGTGCTTTACGGGAAAAACCATGACTGAATATTACGATGCGTTGGAAACGCGCGACCACACGGCGCGTGAAACTGCCCTGATGACGGCATTGCCGGCTCAGGTGGCTCATGCCAGACACTCGTCGATTGCCTTTCAGCAGATTTTGCAGGACGTCAACCCGGCAATGGTTACGAGCCGGCATGCCTTGGCGGCGCTGCCTGTCACGCGCAAGCATGAATTATTGGAACGCCAGCAGGCCAGCCGTGCCCTGGGCGGCGATGTGTTTGGTGGTTTCAGTGCCGTGGGTTTTGGCGCTCGCATGCCCCGCATTTTTGCCAGCCCGGGCCCGATTTATGAGCCTGAAGGAGCGGCACGAGACTATTGGCGCATGGCGCGCGCCATGTTCGCGGCAGGTTTTCGTCCACGTGAATTGATTCACAACAGCTTCAGCTACCACTTTGTGCCCGCTGGCTCCATGATGGAGTCCGGTGCCCACGCGCTCGGTTGCACCGTTTTCCCGGGCGGCACCGGCCAGACCGAGCAGCAAGTGCAAGCCATGCGCGAGCTGCAGCCGGCTGGCTACATTGGTACACCGAGCTTTCTGAAGATCATTGTCGACAAGGCGTTTGAGATGGGCGTGGCACTGCCGAGCGTCAAGAAAGCCATGTTTGGCGGTGAAGCCTTTCCGCCGTCCCTGCGGGACTGGTTTGCCGAACGCGGCATTGCAGGTTACCAGTGCTATGCAACCGCTGATCTGGGCTCGATTGCCTACGAGACTCCGGCCAGAGAGGGGCTGGTTCTTGATGAAAATGTGATTGTCGAGATCGTGCGGCCCGGTACCGGCGACCCGGTGCTGGACGGTGAAGTAGGCGAAGTGGTGGTCACGACACTGAACCCGGACTATCCGCTCATTCGCTTTGGCACCGGCGACTTGTCGGCGGTGTTGAGCGGCCCCTGCCCGACCGGGCGCACCAATACGCGCATCAAGGGCTGGCTGGGGCGGGCGGATCAGACGACCAAAATCCGCGGCATGTTTGTGCACCCGGGTCAGGTCGCGGACATCATCAAACGCTTTCCTGAAGTGGCGCGCGCCCGCCTGGTGGTGACCGGCGAAATGGCCAACGATGTCATGACGCTCAAGATAGAGACGGCGTGCAGTGGTCCGGATGCGCTGGCTGCCAAAATTGGCGAGGCTATTCGCGATGTCACCAAGCTGCGGGGCGCGGTCGAGATTTTGCTGCCGGGCAGTCTGCCCAACGATGGCAAGGTTATTGAGGACGCCCGCAGTTACCGCTAAGCCACAGCGTCAGCAGGCGGCGCTGGCGCTGGTTAAACGCCCCAGACAACATCGCTGCCATCTTCCTGGCAGCGCTTGAGCATCTCAATAAAGGGCTGCGCCCGCTGGCGCAGGGAGACCGACTCAAAGTGGGGTGCAGGTTCCTGGCGAGCCAGTGCCTCCGCCAGCGCGGCTTTCTGATCCGCTTCTTCCCTGGCAATGGCCGCCTCCAGTGCGGCAATGGCCGCAGGCATCTGCTCTGGCAGGATGATGCCCTTTTCACCTGTGGTGTCGATGTCTTCAGGCACATCTTTGCCGATGATCTGCAGCACGCGTCGTCCGTTGGGCTGCAACATGATGACGTCACCGGTATTTTTGGATTTGAATTTGTAGAGCATGGTGGCATATCGTAAACTGTTTTTTGATGCGCACCCTCCGAACCTTGGTCCTCCTGACCTTCATCCCCTGGCTGGCCAGCTGCGCCGACACGAGCTACTACCTGCAATCCGTTGGCGGCCATCTGCAAATGATGACGGCGGCCCGACCCATTGCGACGTGGCTGGCTGATGAGAGCGTTGCGCCGGCCTTGAAGCAGCGCCTGGTGCTGGCCGAGCGCATTCGTCGCTTTGCAGTGACCGAGCTGCAACTGCCTGACAACGCCAGTTACCATCGCTATGCCGACTTGCGGCGCCGCTCCGTGGTGTGGAACGTGGTGGCGGCGCCTGCGTTTTCATTGACGCTCAAAACCTGGTGTTTCCCGGTGGTGGGCTGTGTCGGTTACCGCGGTTATTTCAACGAGGCCGAGGCGCGTGCCGAGGCGCTTGCGCTGCAGCGCGAAGGGCTGGAAGCCAATGTGTATGGCGTACCGGCCTACTCGACCTTGGGCTGGCTGAACTGGGCCGGTGGCGACCCGCTGCTCAATACTTTCATCCGTTACCCGGAAGGTGAGTTGGCGCGCATGATTTTTCATGAGCTGGCGCATCAGGTGCTGTATGTCAAAGACGACACCCTGTTCAATGAGTCTTTTGCCACGGCGGTTGAACGCCTGGGTGGGGAGCGCTGGCTCTCGGTTCATGGCTCGGCATTGGCCCGCAAAGAATATGCAGAGTTTGATGCCCGGCGCAGGCAGATGCGGGCACTGGCGCGCGCAACGCGCACCCGGCTGGCTGAAATTTATAAGCTAAATCAGCCCCTAGCCCCCGTCAGTCAAGCGCAGATAGCTATGAAAAAAGAAGCAATGCAGAATTTTCGCGATGACTATGTGCGACTCAAAGTCAGCTGGGGTGGTTACGCTGGCTATGACGCTTGGGTAGCGGGTGCCAACAATGCGGCGTTTGCCGCGCAGGCCGCGTATGACGAACTGGTACCGGCTTTTGAGACTTTGTTTGAGCGCCAGGGCCGGGACTGGCAACGGTTTTATGATGCAGTGCGGCAGTTGGCGCAAATGCCGGCGGCAGAGCGGGCCCGCGCCCTGAAACAAATCACAACGGAGCACGCCAGTGGCTGATCTTCATATCGTGCGTCATCACACGCTTGGGCTGATCAATGCCCGCAAAGTGGCCTTCAAATGGGCGGAAAACGCCGAAGCAGAATTTGACATGCGTTGCACTTACGAAGAGGGCAAGACCGTCGACGAGGTCATTTTTGAACGTTCGGGTGTTCAAGGCACCTTGTCGGTGACCAAGGACAAGTTTGAAATCCAGGCCAAACTCGGTTTTCTGGTGGGCGCGTTCAAGGCCCGGATCGAGAGTGAAATCATCAAAAATCTGGATGACCTGCTCACGCCCAAGCCCACGCTCCTGGCGCATGCGAAACCCCAGGTCAGTAAAAACAAGTGATGCAGGGCTCAGTCGCCAGCACCTGGGGCGACCAGAGCGCCGCTGGCGAGCGGCTAATGCGGGTGATTTAGCTCAGCGATTCAATCAGGTCAATGTATTGCTGCATGGCATCGGTGCTGCTGGTGCCTTTGAGATTGTTCCAGGCTTCCCATTTGGCGCGCCCCACCATGTCGCTGAAGCCGGGTTTCTTGTCGGTGTTGTCGCCAACGCTGGCTTGCTTGTAGAGAGCATAAATTTTGAGTAGCGTGGCGTTATCCGGGCGTTCGCTCAGGTTTTTTGAATCGGCAAGGGCAGTTTCGAATTTTGTTTTCAGGTCAGACACGGTTTTCTCCAGTTAAAGTCAAAAGCCCACAGGTTGAGGCTCAACGCGGCGAATCTTGGTGTGCGTCATGCATGCGCGCATGGGGCACGTGATCTCAGTATGCTATTATTTATATAGCTGTTTACGCCCATCTCATAAGGGCTGGAGGCCTGAAAGGCTTAAAACTTTTCAGTCTTTCAGTTCCACCCGCGCCATTTCGACATCCAGCCGTTCCATCGCATCCATGGGCTGGGCGGCAGCGGCTTGTTGGTACAGGCCGGTCGCTTCCTTCATCATTTTGTCGCCATCGAGCATGAGCATGGCGTTGGCGTATTCGATCATGCCAATGGCCGATTGGAAGTTCAACTTGAGGGCTGTCTGGAACAGCCGCAGGCCGATGTCTTTTTTGGCGCCGTAGGTCATGCCACCAATTAGCGAGCCTACCTTGTCGATCACCTCCGCGTGAAACGAGCCCAGGGCGATGTGGGCATCGGCGTGTTTGGGCTCGATTTGGATCACGTTTTCCAGCTCTTTTTTGACCTTGCTGCCCAGTCCCTGGGCTAGCGCCTTGGCCACGCTGATGCCTTGACTGTAGCGGCCCAGTGCATAGGCTTGCCAGTACAGGGCGTTAAAGTTGCTTGGATCTTCTGCGGCTTGCGCACTGGCGCGTCGGGCAACATCCATATAGAGGTCGAGCCGGGCTTTTTCTTGTTGTTCCAGGTAGGTCGCATAAATGCACGCCGCCTTGTTGGCAACGGTGAGGCCGGCACCCCCGATTTTGAGGCCCATGTCCCTGGCCTTCTGGAATTCACCGTTGTGAAATAGCGCCCAGGCTTGCAGCACTTTGGCGTCTTTGGGCAGTGGCTCGGCGTCACCCAAGTGCAGCCGCTCCCAGTTCTTTTTGACGCTGGCAGCGGTAAAAACATAATCGCCCGCGAAGGGGAAAGCAGTCCATTTGGCCATTTTTTTCTCCTGTGGCAGGTGTGACCGGCTTTTCTATTTCACGCTGTTATTGTAGGCGCCCACCAGTTGCAGCAAGTGCAGGCGCTGGCTCAGCTCCAGATAGGGCACCAGTAAATTCAAGACGTGGTGCGCACCGCGCAGCAGCGCTGCTTGCGCGTTTTCAGGCTCGAGTGCCCGGCGCGGGTCGTGCACATATTCAAAGCTCAGCCAGTAGGTCAGCACCACCACCATGCTGGTGGCCGTGGCTTCGACCTCACGCGAATCAATATGCACCGCGCCGGTGCGGCTCATGCCGTCCAGCAAGGCTTTGACGGCGCGGGTCTTGTTCTTAACGACCGATTGGAAATGGGTTTCGAGCCGCCGGTTTTTGCTCAGCAAATCGTTGAGGTCGCGGTATAAAAACCGGTACTGCCAGATCAACTCAAACAGACTGTGCATGAAGAACCAGGCGTCTTCCACGTCGCGCACACCGTCGCTGGCATTGAGCAGCTCGTTCAAGGCGCGCTCATAGCGGTCAAACAGCGAGTTGATGAGTTCGTCTTTGGCCGGGTAGTGGTAGTACAGGTTGCCCGGGCTGATACCCAGTTCGGCTGATATCAAGGTGGTGGATACATTGGGCTCGCCAAAGCGGTTGAACAACTCCAGCGTGACCTCCAGAATCCGTTCGGCGGTGCGCCGGGGCGCTTTTTTTACCATGAGGGGCTGCTTTTATGCGCTGCTGTTCGCACGACGTGGCCCAGATCGTCCATGATTTCCTGCAGATTCGCGATGGCGTGACGCCACAATTTTTCAGACAGACCGGTTTTGTTGGAACGCAGCATCTGGCGTGTTTGCTGATAGGCGTGCTCGGCCAGGTTGCGGCGTTGGGAGTAGCTGAAGGTATTGGCCAGGTACATCTCCGGGTCACGGTGGTCGGGCTCA
>DATCIC010000414.1:0-2242 GCA_036508025.1 Rhodoferax sp.
TGTCCCACAAGGGTTCAGTTTAGTTGGGGACAGAGACAAGCTCGCTTCGCGTAGCCGCAGTCTGTCCCACAAGGGTTCAGTTTAGTTGGGGACAGAGACAAGCTCGCTTCGCGTAGCTGCGGTCTGTCCCACAAGGTTTCAATTATCGAGTGCGGTGCGGATTTCACGCAGGAATTTTTGCGCTACCGGGCCCACCTGATCACGCGGCTGTGCATCAATCAACTCGATGATTTTGCTCCCGATCACAACCGCATCGGCGACCTGCCCGATGGTGCGGGCGGTGGCGGCATCGCGAATGCCAAAGCCGACACCGACCGGCACCTGCACATGCGCCCGGATGCGCGGCAGCATCGCCTCGACGGCACCGGTGTCGAGCGCACCCGAGCCGGTGACGCCCTTGAGCGAGACGTAATACACATAGCCGCTGGCGACACGCGCGACTTGCTGCATGCGCTCGTCGGTACTGGTGGGGGCGAGCAAAAAGATCAGGTCCAAACCCGCACTTTTGAGCTCGGCGGCAAAGCCTTCACACTCTTCAGGCGGGTAATCGACGATCAGCACGCCGTCGACACCGGCAGCGGCCGCATCAAGCACAAAAGCGCTCTTGCCGTCGTGGCGGTCATGCTTCTGGTTGTAGCGCTCCACCGGGTTGGCATAGCCCATCAGGACCACCGGCGTGCTGTTGTCTTGTTGTCGGAAGCTGCGCACCATGTCCAGCACCTGCATCATGCCAATGCCGGCGGCCAGCGCTTTGTCCCCGGCCTTCTGGATCACCGGGCCATCCGCACTCGGGTCGGAAAAGGGTACGCCCAGCTCGATCACGTCGGCGCCGCCCGCCACAAACGCGTGCATCAACTCCGGGGTGACATCGGGAAACGGGAAACCTGCCGTCACATAGGGAATCAGCGCCTTGCGCCCGTGGGCTTTCAGTGCGGCAAAGGTGCTGGCGATGCGGCTCATTTCAGTGCTCCTGAAACACTAGCTGGATGCGCAGTCTGCATAAGGGCTACAGGCTGTTTTTGTATTGAACTTCCTTTGATAGATTGCCCCGTGCAACTCGGGCGGCAATAAAAGTCGGCGTGGCTGAGGTCGGCCACGGTGCCGATGTCCTTGTCACCGCGTCCAGACAAATTCACCAGAATCGATTGGTCCGGGCGCATGGTTTTCGCCAGCTTCATGGCATAAGCCACGGCGTGACTCGATTCAAGCGCTGGAATGATGCCTTCGGTGCGGCACAGGTAATGAAAGGCGGCCAGCGCCTCGGTGTCGGTGATGCCCACATACTCGGCGCGGCCGATGTCCTTGAGGAAGGCGTGTTCCGGGCCGACGCCGGGATAGTCCAGTCCGGCGCTGATGCTGTGGGTTTCGGTCACCTGGCCGTTGTCGTCTTGCAGCACGTAGGTGCGGTTGCCGTGCAGCACACCCGGACTGCCACGTTGCAGAGACGCCGAGTGTTTGCCGCTGTCCATGCCAAGGCCTGCTGCTTCGACGCCGATCAGACGCGTGGCTTCATGCGCAATGTAGGGGTGAAAAATGCCCATGGCGTTGGAGCCACCGCCGACACAAGCCGTGACCACGTCCGGCTGGGTATGAGTGCAGCCTGCGGCTTGCAGCATTTCGGGCATTTGCACCAGGCATTCCTTGCCGATCACGCTCTGAAAATCGCGCACCATCATCGGGTACGGGTGCGGCCCGGCGACCGTGCCGATGATGTAAAAAGTGTTGTCCACGTTGGCGACCCAGTCGCGCATGGCCTCGTTCAAGGCATCTTTGAGTGTTCTGCTGCCGCTCTCGACTGGCACCACCGTGGCGCCCAGCAGATTCATGCGGTACACATTGGGGCTTTGCCGCTTGACGTCTTCACTGCCCATGTAGACCACGCATTCCAGACCGTAGCGGGCGCAGATGGTGGCCGTGGCCACGCCGTGCTGGCCAGCGCCGGTTTCGGCAATGACGCGCGGCTTGCCCATGCGTCTGGCCAGCATGGCCTGGCCGATGGTGTTGTTGATCTTGTGGGCGCCGGTGTGGTTCAGATCTTCGCGCTTGAGAAATATCTGCGCGCCGCCTTGCTCACGGCTCATGCGCGCGGCGTGGTAAACCGGCGAGGGGCGACCGACAAAGTGCTTGAGTTCGTAGTTGAACTCGGCGACAAAGGCCGGGTCAAACTGGTACTTGGCGTAAGCCGCCTTGAGCTCGTTGATGGCATGCGTCAACGTTTCGGAGACAAAGCTGCCGCCGTAAA
>DATCIC010000415.1:0-5302 GCA_036508025.1 Rhodoferax sp.
CGCTGCCGCCCGCCATAAGTGGCAGCCAAGCTGGCGACGAATGCACCGATGAGCAGCGAGATGAAAAGCCACAGTGCCGCATAAGAAGAAGCTTTTCGTGCCTTTTCAGCAACGACGCTCGCCGCAGTTTCTGCATCCCGCAGCTTTGCTTGCACGCGCGCATACGTATCACTCACGCGCTTCTCTGCCGCTTGCTGCGTCAGACCGGTGCGCTGGGCGACAAGCTGGCCGACATACTGAACGTCTTCAGAGGGCAGGGCATCGGTGCGAACGGTGTTCATGAAGATGCGGGTAACTTCGGAACGGGACGCGGCAAGGGCTTGCTCCGCAGCAGCGCCCGCCAGGGCGCCGTTGGCAGCGGCGGCTGAAGCGGCCACCGCCGCATTCATGTCTTTTCGGAACAGGGAATCAATGAAGTAGCCCATCGGTCCACTGTTACTGTCAGACTTCGCCATCCCGGGCCCAGCCACCGAAACGCCAGCCTGAATGCCCCCACTGACGATAGCCCCGATCACCGAGGTCAGTAAGGCGGCGGTCGCAAGCGATGCTACGGCCCAAGCCAGGAAGCCGTGCGCAGTGTCACGGAAGTAAACCTCGTCCGTATGCACCGCTACCCACTTTGTTCGCAGTCTGCCGGCAAGGTAACCCCCCATTGCGGAAGCCACCAGTTGTGTGAGGATGACCCAAAGGATGGTCGATACGCCGAAGGTCGCTGCACTAACGCCGTTGTGTGCCCATGGTGACACGGAAGACAATCCCAAACCGGTTCCCAGTATTAACAGGATCAAGGAGAGGGCGGCCATGGCAGCGCCGCCCGCCGCGATGGCGCCCCACGACACCGCGCTGGCCTCCGTTCGGATGTTCTCAGGATAGACGCCGGACAGCGCGCCCAAGGGTACAAGGTCGTCAGCGGTTGTTGCATAGGGAAGTGCCATGATGAATCTTCGCAGAGTTCTTTTAAATGAATTTTCACGCGAGGCACTACCCGCATCTGTTCGCCACCGCACACAGCGGTGAATAAATTTTTGCTTCTGGCAGCGCCTGAATTCGACTCAGACAGTTGGCCTTCAATGTCCTATGAAAAGCAGAACCGCGACGGGTACAAGTACCATGAACTTTTTCTGCCCAGTGGATTAACCGCCGAGTGTCTGATCCTGTTTTTTATACCAGGCAAGTGCGTGCTCAAAATGCTGCGGATCAAAATCTGGCCAATATTCATCCCTGACATAGAAATCCGCATAAACCGATTGCACCGGGAGAAAACCACTCAATCGGCATCCCCCGCCCCAGCGTACGATCAAATCCAGACGTGAAACTTCATCGGAACGCAGGCCGCCGTTTTTTAGACCGGCGAGATCCCATTCCCAGCCATAGTTGACCAGTAGATTTACCTTCATTCCAACACCCTGGCGCTGCCGGAATTCTGTTAACCCCTTGGGGAATTGCGTCGAGGTCTCATCACCAACAACAAGCAGAGCCGCGCCACGACGTGCAATCTCTAAAGCGAATGCAACGGTGGCCTCGCTGAATGCTTGTTTCTGAACAGAAGGCCGCTTGGTGTTGTCCTGGGTAAAGCAGTAGATGGAAACTTCCTCGATCCCGCATTCTTTACATTTCTCATACAGCAGGAACCCCGGGTCGATACCATGAACATATCCGGCTTCTTTGGACATGCCATGATCCAGGGCCCAGCGGCGATTTCCATCGGGAATGAAACCGACGTGACGTGGGACATTATTTTTCGCCATTGCAAACATTCTTTCAATAAACCGTGAATTATCACTAAGACGGCCGCTTCAAATCATTGCGGCTTTTGCCCGCCGTGGCCAATGCGATCGCAACGGCCTGCTTGATCGCTTTTTTCTTTGTCGGCGGATGGCTGGTGCCTATCGATCCATCCTTCTTCCAGTCATCCACCAGTGTCTTGATATTGCTGCTGACGACTGACTGGCTGGATCCTTTTCTGAGCGGCATGTTATTTCTCCTTTCTTATAACTTTCTATTCCGTCGTTTTGCCATCGAAGTGTTCGTTGTCCGCGTGCGCGTCGGCACGGGTAGGGTGAACGACGCCGTCGCGATGATTCGGCGGCGCATAGAGTGAATGATGCGGATGCTCAATTGCTCATTCACCCCCTTCAAGCCGACATGCCAGCCCCCGATCCCGATCGCCGAGACTTTCTCTCCCGTGCTGCCAAGCGTTCGGGCGAGTATCCCTTGCATAGGTCTGGTGTTTGACATGGTTTCACTCTTGTTGGTCAGACCGTCCACGACAATATCTTTTACTGGCTAACTTTAAGAAGTTCCAATTGTTACAATTGTTACAATTTTCCATTTCCTTCAGCGCCCAATTCACGTTAGTTGGGCCACTTCCGACTTGTTGAGCTCAAGCTTATCTTTCGCGAGTTTCTTCAGACACTTTTCGAGCTTCGTTGCGTCTTTCGCGACAAGCGCCTTGTGAATAAGGATCTCGAGTTCCATGATTTTCAGGCGCCTGTAATAATCCAGCGCCTCCTTTAGATGCGCAATGACGATCTTGCCGGTCAGGACCGGATGGTTGTTCGTCACGTTTGCATCTGGGTATCTCGTTCCGTGCTCAAGCTCAACTTCAAGCCCATCCCGAAAAGCCTCGATGCCGATTCTGATGCCCGCCGCGCCTATCGCTGCCCTGATTATTTTGGCTTCTTCCAAGCTCGGTACCAGTTTCTTAAGCGCTGCCCAATTTCTGATTCCCAATTCCTTGCACTCTCTTTTCACTTCGTCTTTCGGGACATATTCAGGAAGTTTCATATTTCCACCTTCCTTGGACCGGCAATCTAACGCTGAAGAAGCTTCATGGTCTCCCGCATGAACGCGGGAAGATCGTCCGGTTGCCGGGACGTGACCAGATTGGCGTCAACGATAACCTCCCGGTCCTCATAGAGCGCGCCGGCCTTTTTCAGTTCGTCAGCCACCGATTTGTAGCAAGTGGCGCGTCGCCCCTGCAAAAGACCGGCGCTGATCAATATCTGCGGCCCGTGACAGATGGCGGCAACCGGTTTGCTGCGGGCAAAAAAGCTGCGGGCGATCTCCAGCGCCTTCGGCTCTTGTCTCACCAACGCCGGCGCCGCCCCTCCGGGCAGGACCAGGATTGCATAGTCGTCAGGGTTGACCTCGGCAAGGGTCTTGTCCACGGCCACGTCGTAGCCGTGCTTGCCCTTGAGGGCTCCTCGGCTCAAGGAGGCCACGGTCACTTCGACGCCCGCCTCCTTCAGCCGGTAGTAGGGGACCAGCAGCTCAGAGTCCTCAAAATTGTCCGCACTTATGATCAAGGCTTTCATCTTTCCTCCGTCGTTTTGCCATCGAAGTGTTCGTTGTCGGCCTGCGCGTCAGCGCGGGTGTGGTGGACAACACCGTCTCGATGATTCGGCGGCGCATAGAGCGTGTAAAGCTTCAGGGGAACACTGCCTGTATTGACGATGTTGTGATTTGTCCCGGCCGGGACCACTACCGCGAAGCCGGCGCGGATCGCCGTCCGAACGTCATCGAGAACCGCTTCACCGCTCCCTTCCTCCACGCGAAAGAACTGGTCGAGCTTGTGGACTTCCGCCCCGATTTCTTCCTTGGGTTTTAACGCCATCACGACGAGCTGACAGTGTTTTGCCGTGTAAAGCACCCGACGAAATTCATCATTCTTGAGGGCAATGCCCTCGATGTCTTTCACAAAGCCTTTCATATCGTTTCTCCTTGGGTCAAAGTCAGATCAGGTCTTGAGGAATGCCAGCAGGTCGGCGTTGAGCTGGTCTGTGTGCGTGATCGGGAGGCCGTGGGGTGCGCCCGCGTAAATCTTCAGGGTCGCGTTCTTGACCAGCTTCGATGAGCGCAAAGCCGCGGCGCCGATCGGCACGATCTGGTCATCGTCGCCGTGGATAATTAGCGTCGGCACGTCGAACTTCTTGAGGTCTTCGGTGAAATCAGTTTCGGAGAACGCCTTGATGCAGTCGAAGGTGTTTTTGTGACCGGCCATTATTCCCTGGTGCCAGAACGTGTCGATCATGCCCTGCGAAACCTTGGCACCGGGTCGGTTGGCCCCAAAAAACGGGCCGCTGGCGAGATCCTTGTAGAACTGTGAGCGGTCAGCGAGGGAGCCCTGGCGAATCTCATCAAACTTCTCAATCGGCAAGCCGCCAGAATTGGCCGCCGTTTTCAACATCAGCGGCGTGACGGCGGAGATCAGCGCGGCCTTGGCCACCCGTTTCGTGCCGTGGCGGCCGATATAGCGGGCTACTTCGCCACCGCCCATGGAAAAGCCGATCAGGACGGCGTCTTTCAGGCCAAGCGTTTCGATGAGCGCCGCGAGGTCGTCGGCAAAGGTGTCCATGTCGTTGCCATCCCAAGGCTGGCTTGACCGGCCATGACCGCGGCGGTCATGGGCAATGCAGCGATAGCCGTTGGAGGCCAGGAATAGCATCTGCGCCTCCCAGCTGTCCGCACTGAGCGGCCAGCCATGGCTGAACACCACAGGTTGTCCGGTGCCCCAGTCCTTGTAATAGAGCTGCGTACCGTCTTTCGTCGTAATCGTACTCATTGGGAACCTCCTTATTTATCGGCGGGGATCGTCAAACTCGGATGCTATGGGGCCATCGTGTCGTTCAGCGTCTTCAGGAAGGCAACGATCGCCGCCTCCTCCTCGGGTGCCAGACCGAGGTTGCCCACCTCGCGGGTCATGGTGGCCGCGTACTCTGGTGCGGGCCAGCCGGCGCCGGGTAGGTCGCGGGTGTTGTAGAAGTGAACGATCTGCTCGAGGCTCTTGAAGTAGCCGTTGTGGCCGTACGCCTTGACGAAGCCGGCATTCGGCCGCGTGTCGACATTGCGCAGTGTCGGCACCTTGAATTTTCCGAGTTCGGGTTCGTAGACCGACGCGGGTTGACCGGCACTCTTCAGGTACCCGCCGAGACCCAGGTCGACCCAGGATGCGCCCAGAGGATTGAACGAGGGCTCCGAATAGAACGGGTTCTTCGGGTTTTTCGGCACACCGAGGTTGATGTATGTGAAGTCGGTGAACAGCACCTTGCCACTGGCAGGATCGGCGGTGCTGGTGTGGCAGCTGGCGCACTTTGCCTTGCCGTTGAACAGCAAGCGCCCCTGCGTCTCCTGCGCGGTCAGCCCGTTGCCCGTCCCAATGAACGTGTCGAAGCGCGAGTTGAACGGGCTCACCTCTGCGGAGCGCTCGTAGTCGGCAATCGAGCGGCCGATCATCTGGTACGCCTTCTCGGTGTCGTCGAAGGCATTCGTGCCCCACACCTGCATGAACAGGTTCGCGTAC
>DATCIC010000416.1:0-3540 GCA_036508025.1 Rhodoferax sp.
GATTCAGCAGGCCCGCCACCGGATAACGCAGCGGAAAACGCCGCGCTACCGCCTGCTGCAGTTGCGCGGCAGACACGGTGTAGTGGGGTTGGGGCTGGTCGCCCGGCAGCGCCGCCCAAGCGACACCACCAAGCGCCAGGCAAGGCACTGCGGTCAAAAAGAATCTGCGATGCATCTAGGGTCTCCGTAGCACGTCGTTAGCACTGGGCGCTCAAATCAAGGCGCCGTCTATTGGCCCACCACCGACCAGCCCGCGTGCAGGTTGACCTTGTTGTTCTCGTACTCCCACTTCGTGCCGCAGCGGGCGCAGACGTAGCGGGTGATGGTCACCTGACCGTGGCTGCGCGGTTCTTTGCGGTTCTCGCCTTGCACCAGTTCGGCGTGTCCTGGGGCGCGGCGCCAGTTGCGCTGGATGCCGGCGCACGACTCGCAAAGCGCCGCCTTGTTCGATTCGTTCTGCTGATTCAAGTCTTGGGTCATGTTGCTGCTCCTGATGTTGGGGATGGGTGGCTTCCTGGGGCTCGATTGTCGCCCTCGCGGTATGCGGTGATTGCTTCATCCATTCGACGCACAAAATGCGGTGAATAATTGCATAATCAGCTCATGCCCTACAACGCTAAGCCCCTCTACATCTGGCAACAACCCGACTGGCCGCACTGGCGCTTTGACGTCGCAGCTCTGGCCGAGCCGCTGGCACAAGTGCACCGCGCACAGGGCCACTTGATGGGGCGCATGGCCGAATTGGGGCTGGCGCAGCGTGAGCAAGCCACCCTGCAGGTGCTGACGCAAGAGGTCATCAAAACCAGTGAAATCGAAGGCGAGCGGCTCAATCTGGAGGCCGTGCGCTCGTCCATCGCGCGCAGGTTGGGCGTGGACATTGGTGCGCTGGCTCCGCCTGACCGGCATGTGGACGGGGTGGTGGACATGGTGCTCGACGCCACGGGCCGCTTTGACCAAGCCCTCACCCCTGAGCGCCTGTTTGGCTGGCACGCTGCACTGTTTCCGACCGGCTACAGCGGCATGGCGCGCATCCGCGTTGGCGCGTGGCGCGACGATGCTTCGGGCCCCATGCAGGTCGTTTCCGGCTACGCAGGCCGGGAGCAAGTGCATTACCAGGCACCACCCGCCTACACGCTGGTCGCAGAAACCGGCAATTTCCTGCCGTGGTTCAATGCCGACACAAAAGGCGATGCCTTGATCAAAGCCGGCCTGGCCCACCTGTGGCTCGTCACGCTGCACCCGTTTGACGATGGCAATGGCCGCATCTCACGCGCCGTGGGCGACATGGCGCTGACGCGCGTAGACGGAACCCCCCAGCGCTTTTACAGCTTAAGCGCCCAGCTACAGCGCGAGCGCAAAGACTATTACGACCAGTTGGAGGCCACGCAAAAGGGTCCGCTGGACGTGACCCCCTGGCTGGCCTGGTTTCTGGGCTGCCTGCTGCGCGCGGTGCTTGGCGCCGACGACATCCTGGCCGCCGTGCTAGGCAAAGCCCGGTTCTGGCAGCGCTGCGCGGGCACGCCCATGAACGAGCGGCAAATCAAACTGATCAACCGCTTGCTCGACGGCTTTGAAGGCAAGCTCACCACCGCCAAATGGGCGGCGATTGCCAAATGCTCCACCGACACGGCGCTGCGCGATATCAGCGACTTGCTGGTGCGGGGGGTGTTGCGGAAATTGGAAGGCGGGGGAAGAAGTACGGGGTATGAGTTAAGGAAACAGGCTGTCAGCCCCGTCCCATCTGCGTAATCTACTATCAAATCAGGATCGCGCCGGAGTCCCCGGCCTGCTTGTCTTCAACCTGTCATGTCGTTGCCACTAGACTCTGAACTGCACCCAACCTATCAAAACCCATCACATGACCACCTCCCCACTATGAACCCTGGTGTTCTTTACGCCGCGCTGGCTTACACGGCTTGGGGAATGCTCCCGGTCTTTTTCAAACAGCTTATCCAGGTCAATGCGTTTGAGATCGTGATGCACCGCATGGTGTGGTCGCTTGTTTTCCTGATGTGCGTGCTGGCCGTGCTCAAACGCTGGGCCTGGCTGCGCGACGTCGCGCGCCAGCCACGGGTTCTGCTGGCGTTTGCGGTGTCAGCCCTGCTTTTGTCCGTCAACTGGTCGGTGTACGTGTGGGCGGTGCAAAACGCCCATGTGCTCGATGCCAGTTTGGGTTATTTCATTTTGCCGCTGGTCAATGTCGCGATGGGGTTTGCCTTTTTGAATGAGCGTCCGCGCCCTGGGCAGTGGCTGGCGGTTGCGGTGGCAGCAGCCGGTGTGCTGTGGCTCACTGTGCAGGCCGGGCGACTGCCCTGGGTGGCTTTGGTGCTGGCGCTCACGTTTGGCATCTATGGCTTGCTGCGCAAGCTGGCCAAGCTGGGCGCGCTGGAAGGCCTGACGCTGGAGACCCTGCTGCTGTCGCCCATAGCGGCGGGGCTGCTGGGGTGGTGGGCGTGGAACGGGCAAGGTGCCCTGGTGCAAGGCGATCCGGTGACCTTGGGCTGGCTGCTGCTGGCCGGACCGCTGACCGCCATCCCGCTGCTGCTGTTTGCCGCCGGTGCACGGCGCATACCCATGGCCACGTTGGGCATCCTGCAGTACATCTCACCCAGCCTTCAGATGCTGCTGGGCGTGTGGCTGTACGGCGAAGCGTTTGAGCCGGCGCGCGCCATCGGCTTTTATCTGATCTGGATGGCTTTGGTGCTGTACAGCGCGGACAGCTTCTGGCATGCACGCAAACAGCTATTCAATAGGTAGCAAATCAGGACCGATCCGGGGAGAAATTCGAGCTTGACCCCTTTGTTTAGACTTGCGCCAGAACGCCCACCTTTCACACCACCCCTGCATACGCACTCAACCCCGCCCCGTAGTAATGGTCATAAACATGGGCATAAGCCCGGGCAAACTTTTCGGCGCGGATGTCCTTGGTGTACTGAATCGGCAGACGCCGCATTTCAATTTTTAGGGTCTGCATCACCGCCGCCTTGGTTTGCTGCTTTTCACGCCAGTCAAAAACCAGCTTTTCGCGTCGGAGCGTTTCCAGTAGCTCGCGGCAGACCTTCTTCACGTCCGCCTGTTCCGGTTTGGTCAGCACCGGCTCCGGCTTGGTCAGGATGTCAAACAGCGCCAACTCCTCCTCGCTCAAACCCTCGGCGATACCGCGCTGGTCTTCTTTCGAGAGCACTTGCACAAACTTTTTCAGCTCCGCAAACAGGTCTTCAATGTTTTGGCTGCCCGCGTTGTAGGCGTCAATCAGCTTCTGGAATTTCTCAGCCAGGTCCACCCGTGAGGAATTCAGCTTCAGCATCGTCGCCAGCTTGCCTTCAATCAGTCGCTTCAGCTTTTCCGCCTCGGTGTGCTTGTGGCCCTGGGCGAACTTGGCCTGCAGTGCTTCAAAGTCAATTTCAGACAGGTTGATCAAGGACTCCGCGCGGCTGGCTGGCCCGATGCGGTAGCCCTCGGTGGCAATCGAATCGTTCAGCAGGTCTTCCACATCGCCCATGACGGCCGAAATGTCGGGCTGCTCAGTTTCCGCCTTGA
>DATCIC010000417.1:0-6767 GCA_036508025.1 Rhodoferax sp.
CGGCTTCCTTCAGGCGCTGCAGCGCCAGCACATCCTTGCCCAGATCCACGCCCTGGTCTTTCTTGAATTCGGCAATGATGAAGTCAATGATGCGCTGGTCAAAGTCTTCGCCACCCAAAAAGGTGTCGCCATTGGTCGACAACACTTCAAACTGTTTTTCGCCATCGACATCGGCGATCTCGATGATGGACACGTCAAAGGTGCCGCCACCCAAGTCATAAACGGCAATCTTGCGGTCGCCCTTTTCGTTTTTGTCGAGGCCGTAAGCCAGGGCTGCAGCGGTCGGCTCATTGATGATGCGCTTGACGTCCAGGCCGGCAATGCGGCCTGCATCTTTGGTGGCCTGACGCTGCGCGTCATTGAAATAGGCCGGCACCGTGATGACGGCTTCGGTCACTTCTTCGCCCAGATAGTCCTCGGCGGTCTTTTTCATCTTGCGCAGAATGTCGGCGCTGACCTGTTGCGGCGCCATGCGGTTGCCGCGTACTTCGACCCAGGCGTCGCCGTTGTCAGCAGCGGCAATCTTGAAAGGCATCAGATCGATGTCTTTCTGGACCTCTTTTTCGCTGAACTTGCGGCCAATCAGGCGCTTGACGGCGTACAGCGTGTTCTTCGGGTTGGTCACCGCCTGGCGTTTGGCCGATGCACCGACCAGTACTTCGCCGTCTTCCTGGTAAGCAATGATGGACGGCGTGGTGCGCGCGCCTTCAGAGTTTTCGATGACCTTGGGCGTGTTGCCCTCCATGATGGCGACGCAGCTGTTGGTGGTGCCCAGGTCGATGCCGATGATTCTTCCCATGATTTTTCCTTAAATGAAAGTCAGATGTTTTTAACGTGTGGATCAGCAGAAATTTTTCAAGTCGGGATGACCTTCACGTTGCTAATTATTTTGGTGCGGCGACCGTGACCAGCGCCGGACGCAACACGCGATCGGCGATGGCGTAGCCCTTTTGCAACACCGTGACCACGGTGTTGGCTTCAAATTCCGAGGCCACCACGCTGATGGCCTGATGCTGATGCGGATCAAACTTGGTGGCGCCAGGCTGAGGGTTGATGGCAATCACCTTGTTGCGCTCCAGTGCTGCCAGCAATTGGCGCAGGGTCGCCTGGGTACCTTCGCGAAGATGGTCAATGGTGGCGTCCTTGATGATCAGGCCGGCCTCCAGGCTGTCTGCTACGGGCAGCAGACTTTCAGCAAAAGCCTCCACCGCAAATTTGCGCGCTTTTGAGATTTCGTCTTCGGCTCGGCGCCGGGCGTTGTCAGCCTCGGCCTTGGCCCGCAGATACTGGTCGGCGAGTTCAGCGCTTTTGGCTTGTAATTCAGCCAGATCGGTTTGCGCCCGTGACAAAGCGTCCGACTCGTAGGCGCCCTGCGCGGCGACCATTTCTTCGGTGCTCTGATACCCGGCAGCAGGTGGTTTGGATTGGTTTGGATTGGTTTCAGACATGCTATTGAGCCAAATTTCAAATACTAAGCCCTCGATATGGGGCTATACACAGACAATTCAAGAGCGCAAGACGTACGAACCGAAAGCCCGGCTCAGGAACAAAGCGAGCGCGCCGGATGTGGCGCCGGGCCACTGGGTAAGCTGTTTGGGCTGCGTTGCAGGTCAGCCTGAAAGGCCGAGCAGTTCGACGTCAAACTTCAATGTGGCATTGGGCGGAATGACACCACCGGCACCGCGCGCGCCATAACCCAGCGCCGCCGGGATGATCAGGGTGCGTGAGCCGCCTACCTTCATGCCTGCCACGCCTTCGTCCCAACCTCGAATCACCATACCGGCGCCCAGCGAAAAGACAAACGGGTCGTTGCGATCTTTGCTGGAGTCGAACTTGGCACCCTGAACGCCGTCGTTATAAAGCCAGCCGGTGTAGTGAACCGTGACGCTTTGGCCCTTGGTCGCCTGCGCGCCAGAGCCGATTACGGTGTCTTCATATTCAAGTCCGGAGGGGGTTGTTGTCATGTTGGAATCCTTGTTTGCTACAAAAAACATAGCTTAATACACCCTATTTACAAGGGCTACAGCCATTAATCAGAAAATAATCTCAGCAGACCGAGGTGCTTAAATGTCTTTCTTGGCAAGGCTTGCCACCCATTTGGTGGCAAATGCCGGAAGGTCGGCCAAGCGCTTGAGCAGATCCGCCCCCAAAGTCGTGACGATGTAGCCCTCATGGCCATGATCGACCAGCCCGGCTGCGCGCAAATTCTTGATGCGGGTGTTCAGCGTGTTGGGCGTAATGGTGCCTACGCTGTCTTGCAGCAATCGAAAAGTCTGCGCATGACCATCCCGTAAGGCCCACAGAACCCGAATGGCATAACGTGACTCGAGAAGTTCAAGCAGTTGACCGATTGCAGCATTTTCTTTGGAACTCATGAGACAACTCTCCTTTTGGTATTGATTGATCGACAAGCGTCTTGAACTGGCAAAAGTCATCAGACATTTAATCTCTATGGTTTTCCGGCGCTAGCCGAAACTATAGCGCAGATTGAAGACATGCTACATGTTTCATAGCTATCATCAATCACACTGCCACAGTCCTGGAAATTTTTCTCATGATTTTTCACGTTGATTTTTCTTGTGAGGGTCAAGGGGAGCTGCCAAGGTCATTTTTTTTGAACGGTTGATGTCTGGCGCCTGTTGTTTCGTTAGAAGGTTAAAATACCAACTCTGGACCGTAATTTGATCGCTTTGAGTCCCGTTGTGCCGGGCAATTTCTTTTTGGTTGCACTTGGCCTCAGGGTAAACCTCGGGACGTCCGTGCTGGTGTAATCCCTAAAATGTGCTGCAGTGCAATACAGCTATTTCAGCTTCGATCTGAGCCCAAGGGAACCCCATGCCATCCAAGAAAGTCGCTGAAACAAACGTCACTCAGCGCATCATCAAGAAATACCCGAATCGACGCCTTTACGACACCGACACGTCGAGTTACATCACACTGGCTCAAGTCAAACGCCTGGTGATGGACAGTGAGCCCTTTGTCGTGATCGATGTCAAAACCGGTGAAGACCTGACGCGCAGCATTCTGCTGCAAATCATTCTTGAGGAAGAAGCCAACGGTTCTCCCATGTTCACCGCGCCGGTGCTGGCCAGTGTGATCCGTTTTTATGGTCATGCGATGCAGGGTTTCATGGGCGGCTATCTGGAAAAAAACATGCAGCAATTGATGGACGTTCAGTCCAAATTTTCAGAACAAAGCAAAGGCTTGTCACCTGAAATGTGGACACAATTCATGGCGTTGCAGTCCCCTGTGCTGCAAGGCATGCTGGGTGGGAAACTGGAACAATCCAAAAACCTGTTCGAGCAAATGCAGGAACAGATGCAAAAACAGACCGGTCAGATGCTCGGGGCGTTTGGCATCAAACGCTGATCGTGGCGCGAATGCTGGGACCAATTATTTATTTATGAACGAAGTTATTACAAAAAGCAATACGGCACCCAAAGTCGGTTTCGTCAGTCTTGGCTGTGCCAAGGCGCTGACCGACTCCGAACTGATCCTCACGCAATTGAGTGCCGAGGGTTACCAAACGTCCAAGACATTTCAGGGTGCCGATCTGGTGATCGTCAACACCTGCGGTTTTATCGACGATGCGGTCAAGGAAAGCCTGGACACCATCGGTGAAGCGCTGGCCGAAAACGGCAAGGTGATCGTCACCGGCTGCCTCGGCGCCAAAGCGGGTGAGGGTGGTGGCAACCTGGTGCGGCAAATGCACCCGAGCGTGCTGGCCGTGACCGGTCCGCAGGCAACGCAGGAGGTGATGGATGCGGTGCACGCCAACCTGCCCAAGCCGCACGACCCGTTTATTGATCTGGTGCCCAATGCTTTCGGTGTGGCGGGCATCAAGCTCACGCCGCGTCATTACGCCTACATCAAGATCAGTGAAGGCTGCAACCACCGCTGCACGTTTTGCATCATTCCGTCCATGCGCGGCGATCTGGTGTCGCGCCCGATTGGTGACGTGCTCAAGGAAGCGCGCGCCCTGTTTGAAGGCGGTGTGAAAGAGTTGCTGGTGATCAGCCAGGACACCTCCGCGTATGGCGTGGATGTCAAATACCGCACCGGGTTTTGGGACGGCAAACCCATCAAGACCCGCCTACTGGAACTCACCGCAGCGCTGGGCGACATGGCCGAGCCTTATGGCGCCTGGGTGCGTTTGCACTATGTTTACCCGTACCCGAGCGTCGATGATCTGTTGCCCCTGATGGCCACAGGCAAAGTGTTGCCCTACCTGGATGTGCCGCTGCAACACAGCCATCCAGACGTGCTCAAGCGCATGAAACGCCCGGCCAGCGGTGAGAAAAATCTGGAGCGTATCCAGCGCTGGCGTGAATTTTGTCCCGACATTGTGGTGCGCAGCACCTTCATCGCGGGCTTTCCCGGAGAAACCGAAGAAGAATTTTCGCATTTGTTGGATTTCATGCGGGAGGCTCAAATTGACCGTGCCGGTTGTTTTGCCTACAGCCCGGTTCAGGGCGCTGTTGCCAATGACCTTGGCGGCATGTTGCCGATTGAATTGCGCGAAGAGCGGCGCGCACGCTTCATGGCCGTGGCCGAGGCGGTCTCAAGCGCCAAACTGCAGCAGCGCATTGGCAGCACGATGCAGATTCTGGTCGATTCGGCGCCTGGTTTGGGTAAAAAGGGCGGCGTGGGTCGCTCCTATGCCGATGCGCCTGAGATTGATGGTGTGGTGAAACTGCTGCCACCGGAAAAAATCAGCAAGACTTTACGAGTTGGTGAATTCACCAAAGCGCGCATTGTCGGTGCCCAGGGACACGATCTCGTGGCCCAGCCGTTTTAAGATTCAACGCTTGGAACATTTCAGGACAAACCAGGAACCACTGCCCACGCGGCGGTTTTTGGTCGAAAAAAAACCAGAAACCTTGTTAAAAGATTTCTGGATTTCATTAATATTGGTGCCCGGAAGAGGACTCGAACCTCCACACCTTTCGGCACACGGACCTGAACCGTGCGCGTCTACCAATTCCGCCATCCGGGCATTTCAGGAAAGAGAGTTATTGTATCAAGAATATTAGCCAAACCAGCGGCTTGCTGGACGAATTTGAAGGAACTGTGCTCGGTCACCGTGATGGTCATGGGTTTGTAACCCGTGACGATGGTCAACCCGACATCTATTTGCCCCCCAACGAGATGCGTGCCGTGCTGCACAAGGACCGGGTCAAGGTGCGCATTGTGCGCAGTGACCGCAAGGGTCGCCCCGAGGGCCGGGTGCTGGAGATCATCGAGAGAAAAAGCCAAACCATCATCGGGCGCTTGTTGCAGGAAAGCGGCATCTGGATTGTGGTGCCGGAAGACAAATGCTACGGGCAGGACGTGCTGATTCCCAAAGCGGCGACAGGCCTGGCCAAGCCGGGCCAAGTCGTGGTCGTTGAGTTGACCGAGCCACCGTCCCTGTACGGCCAGCCGGTCGGGCGCATCAAGGAGGTGCTCGGCGAGGTTGATGACCCTGGCATGGAGATAGAAATTGCGGTGCGCAAATACAGTGTGCCGCATGAATTCTCCGAGGCTTGCATTGCGTTGGCGCGCACCCTGCCTGACCACGTGCGTCCGCAAGACAAGAAGCACCGGGTCGATCTGACCGATGTGCCCTTGGTCACGATCGATGGCGAGGATGCGCGCGATTTTGACGATGCGGTCTACTGTGAGCCGGCCAAAATTGGCAAGGGCAAGGCTGCTGTCGAGGGCTGGCGTTTGCTGGTCGCCATTGCCGACGTGAGTCATTATGTAGAGAACGGCTCGGCCATTGATATCGACGCCTATGAACGCGCCACCAGCGTGTATTTTCCGCGCCGTGTGATCCCGATGCTGCCGGAGAAATTGTCCAACGGCCTGTGTTCGCTCAACCCTGAAGTCGAACGCCTGTGCATGGTGTGTGACATGATGATCAGTGCCGACGGCGAGGTCACGGCGTACCAGTTTTACCCGGCGGTGATGTGGAGCCACGCACGCTTCACCTATACCGAGGTGGCCGCGATCCTGGCCAACACGCGCGGACCCGAGGCCCTCAAACGCCAGCAGCGGGTGCCCGATCTGATCAATTTGCACGACGTTTATCGGGCTTTGTTGCAGGCGCGTGCACGCCGCGGTGCGGTTGATTTTGAAACCGTTGAGACACAGATCGTGTGCGACGAGAGTGGGCGGATCGAGAAAATCATCCCGCGCACGCGCAACGATGCCCACAAGATTGTCGAAGAAGCGATGCTGGCGGCGAATGTCTGCAGCGCCGACTTTATTGCCCAGAGCAAACAGGCCGGCCTGTTTCGGGTGCATGAGGGCCCGACACCCGAGAAAAAAGAGATTCTGCGCAACTACCTCAAAGTCACGGGCGTGGGTTTGTCGATCAGTGACGATCCCTCGCCGGGCGAGTTCCAGGCGATTGCCAACGCCACCAAAGACCGGCCCGACGCCCAGCAGATTCACTCGATGCTGCTGCGCTCCATGCAGCAGGCGATCTACACGCCGGTCAACGAGGGCCATTTCGGCTTAGCTTTTGATGCCTACACCCATTTCACCAGCCCGATCCGGCGCTACCCTGACTTGCTGGTGCACCGGGTCATCAAGGCGATTCTGGCCAAGACTAAATACCACTTGCCGGTGCTCCCCACGCCGGGTGAGGCGCACGCCAAGCTCTCACGGCGGCTCGAAAAAGGACTCGCCGCGCGCGTGGCAGAGCCGGGGCATAAGCCGAAGAAATTGAGTGCTGAAACCCAGGCCTGGCAAGCTGCCGGCATGCATTGCAGCGCCAACGA
>DATCIC010000418.1:0-2440 GCA_036508025.1 Rhodoferax sp.
TGGCGGCGGTGCTGGCCAGGTAGCCGTCTACCGACCCAGAATCGGAAACAGCTTGATCAGTCCGTCTGACATGACCTCAACCGCCAGCGCTGCCAGGATCAGCCCCATCAAACGGGTCATGACGTTGATGCCGGTCTTTCCCAGGCCGCGCGCAATCGGTTGGGCCAGCGAAAAGCACAGCGCGGTCACCAGCGCGATGACGACGCCGTAGCCCACCAGCGTGCCCAGTTGCCAGAAGGTCTTGGCCTTTTCGGCGTAAATCACGACCGTCGACATGGTGGCGGGGCCGGTCAGCAGCGGGATGGTGAGTGGCACCACCGCGATGCTGGCCCGTGCCGCGGCGTCCTGCACTTCTTCGGCCGTGGTCTTGCTCTCCACCGGCCGCCCGTTGAGCATTGACAGCGCCGCGGTGAGCAGCAGCAAGCCGCCACCGACCTGAAAGCTGGCCAGCGAGATGCCAAAAAAATTCAGAATGTGCAGGCCCATCAGGGCGCTGGTGGCAATCACAACAAAGGCGCTGAAAGACGCGATCCAGATCGTGCGCCGCCGTTGCTCGCGCGTGAAGTCCTGCGTGTAGTGAATGAAAAACGGCACGATCGCCAACGGATTGACAATGGCCAGCAGTGTGACGAGGGGCTTGAAATCCATAGAATTTTCCTCCTGATTGGTTCGCTAAAAGGCCAAGCTCAAGCCGGAGAAAAACGGGCGGATCAAGCGCTAGGGTTTGGCGGCAGGCGCTGGCAGGCTGCGATCCTGATCCAGCACCAGCATGACGTCGCGCTGATCCAGTCCGTACATGTCGGCAAACTCTGCGGGTGTCTTGCCGCTGCTGTTGAAGGCGCTGCGCAAGGCCTCTTGCTTGGCCAACTTTTGATCGAGCTCGGCAAAGGCTTCTTCCAACAAGGCATTGGCGCCCTCGTCTTTCATTTGCACGCGTGCCACATAGTCTTGCCGTGACAAGCCAGAGGTCTCAAAGGCGCTGATCAATTGCGCGCGCAATTTCGGCCGCAAATCGGCCTGGCTGCGGCCTTGCCGACGTCGAAACAGCTCCAGCAGGGCGAAATGCACATGTTCTGGGGCGACAGCTTCCACCGCTGCGCCCTGCAGGTCATGGCGCGGCTTGCCGGCGGCAACACTTTGCAGATAGCGCGTCGAGCGTGTGTGCAGGCCCAGCGCCAGCTTGAGGCTGTCGCGCTGGAACTGCTCAGGGTGAAGCGTCAGCAGCTCGTGGAAAATACCCAGTTTCAGCGGTAGAAACTCGGCGCCGAACAGGTGCGGATAGAGTTCAAACAGCTTTTCCAGCACGGGCTGGGCCGACTGTGAGCGCGCCGGCTTGCTGGTGGGTTCGCTCGGCGCCGTAGGCTGCGTCGCTGGCGTGGGAATCGCGTCTTGGGCGGGTGCTTCTGAGGTGGTAGGGGTCATAGGATTAAGCGGTGAGTCAACCCGCCATTGTCGACCAAGTGGGGGGCGTCGCGTGGCGCCGCCGTTCAGGGCGCATCCACCCCCAGAAATTCGCCCAGCTCGACGGTGCTCATGGCACCCTCCCGGCTGACGGTTTGCCCGGACTTCATGTTTTTGGCGACGATGAACGGGACCGATTCGGCGCCAAAGCTGTTCAACAATTGGGTGTTGTTCTTGATGGCCTGCTCGATTTCCGGTGCGACGCTGCTGCTGGCCGAAATGCCGCCCTGGCCCGCCAGCAGTGACGTTTCATGCTCGGTCATCAAGGCTGCCGGATTGGCGGCGGTCAGCAGCGCGGCACCCTGCGCCTTGCTGGTGGCGTTGATCATGCCAATCGGAATCCAGACAAACTTGACCTTGCGCTGCAGCGGCTCGGACGCCTGCCACAGGTGTCCGCAGTGCGGGCACTGGGTGTCGAAAAAAACATAGACCGTGTTGCTGCTCATCAGTGCCCCGACGGTGAAGCCTTTGGCCCCGGTGGCGATGGCCGGCAAGGACACTTCGCGTTTGCTTGCGGCTGCGGTGGTGGCGGAGTCCTTCGGTGAGCAGCCGCTGGTGCCCAGCGCCAGCACCAGCAGGGAGGAGAAGAACAGGAAATAAAGTTTCAAGGGACACCTCTTTGTAGGGAGCAATGACGAACTGAAAATTCAGCGCTTGTAGATGCGGGCATCTTACCGTGGGCTGAATTGACCGGCACCGTTGGGGTATTCTGCAACCCGGTTTGCTCGGTCGAGTGATCAGCAGATCGCGCGACTGCAGCGGCGGGACTCAGAACCGGCTTGACTTCGTCGAGCGCAAGCTCAATCCAAACTCAATAACAACTTTCAAAAGGACACCTAATTAGCAACAATCTTCAGCCAAGCTCACCTGATGAGCTTGAGAGGACGTAATCTGTACCCATCTTCCAATTTTGAGGGGCGCATCATGGCTATGAACCGCATCCAATTTCAACCCGGCTTGTCGATGCCGGAGTTCTACA
>DATCIC010000419.1:0-4702 GCA_036508025.1 Rhodoferax sp.
TTCATGCAGGCGGTGCAAAAAGATGCGGCGTTCACTCTCGTTCATCGTGCGGAGCCAGGAGCTGCTCAAAAAGAAGCAGGGGCGCATCAAGTTCCCGAGGGTGGTAGTTGGGTTTACCGGACCTTGCAGGCGCGCGAGTTGTGGGATCAAATCATGCGCTCGACCTACGATCATGCCGAGCCTGGCGTCTTGTTCCTGGATCACATCAATCGAGACAATAACCTCTCTTATTGCGAAACCATTTCCAGCACCAATCCTTGCGCTGAGCAGCCCTTGCCCCCTTACGGTTGCTGTTGCCTGGGCTCGATTGATCTGACACGGTTCGTGAAACATTCGTTTGAAAAAAGTGCCTGTTTTGATAAAGCAGCTTTTGCCGAGGTGGCGCGCGTGGCAACCCGCATGCTCGACAACGTATTGGACGTGACGGTCTGGCCGTTGCCACAGCAACAGGAAGAGGCCCGCAGCAAGCGCCGTGTCGGCTTGGGTTACACCGGGCTTGGCGACGCACTGGTCATGCTCAATTTGCGCTACGACACGCAAGAGGCCCGCGACATGGCGCGAGACATTTCCGAATTGATGCGCGACACCGCCTACGATGCATCGGTTGATCTGGCGCAAGAGCGCGGGGCCTTTCCCTTGTTTAATGCCGATCTTTACCTCACTGGTCAGCGTTTTGCATCACGTTTGCCACCCGTTCTGAAGGAACGCATTCGCACCCATGGACTTCGAAATTCGCACCTACTTTCGATTGCCCCAACCGGCACCATCAGCCTGGCTTTTGCCGATAACGCCAGCAACGGCGTCGAGCCCGCGTTCAGTTGGAGCTACACCCGCAAAAAGCGCATGGCCGACGGCAGCTTCAAAGAGTATGCGGTGGAAGATCACGCCTGGCGCCTTTATCGCCACCTTTACGGCCAAGACGCAGCATTGACGCCCGCTTTCGTGACGGCGCTTGAAATGAGTGCGCAAGCTCATGAATCCATGGTAGCTGCGGTAGCGCCGTTCATCGATACCGCCATCTCCAAAACAGTGAATGTTCCGGTCAACTATCCCTATGCCGACTTTCAGAACCTGTATATGGAGGCCTGGCAGTCGGGCTTAAAGGGCTTGGCCACCTATCGACCCAACTCGGTATTAGGGTCGGTGCTGAGCGTGACGCCTGTGTTGGACACCTCATCTACCCCTGCCACCGCAACTGCCTTGCATATTGACAGCGCGAACCAACGACTGGCGCTGGAGCGTTTGCCGGCCGCTGTGCTGTCGTCCTTGCGCTGGCCGAGTCGCCCCGAGCTGCCTGCAGGCAATCCGGCTTGGACGTTCATGGTGCATCACCCTTTTGGGGACTTTGCCTTGTTCGTTGGTGAGTTGGCACCCGAAGAAGGTGGCGCGCCCAAACCCTTCGAGGTGTGGGTCAATGGCACAGAGCAGCCGCGTGGTTTGGGCGCACTCGCCAAAACGCTTTCCATGGATTTGCGCGCCAATGATCCGGCCTGGTTGCAGTTGAAGCTCGACGCATTGGCCACGGTCGCCGAGGAGCACTCGTTTGAGATGCCATTTCCGCCGCATGGTCAACTCCGTCTGTTCCCGGGTGTGGTGGCTGCCACGGCGGCGGTTATTCGCTGGCGCTGCGACCAGCTCACGGCCTTGGTCGGCAACGACACCAAAGTGGCAACGCCCGTGCTGGATGCCATGTTCAGCCGGGGTGAACCGCAGACTGGTCCCTCCGGCACGCTGGCGTGGTCGGTGGATGTGGACAATCCCGCTACCGGCGAAGCTTTCACTGTCACACTCAAGGAAGTCAACTTGCCAGATCACGACGGCAGCATTGTCACCCGGCCTTGCGCTGTGGGCTTTTCAGGCAACTATCCCCGAGCGCTCGATGGATTGGCCAGACTGCTCTCGCTGGACATGCGAGTGATTGATCCGGCGTGGATCGGCATGAAGCTGCGCAAGCTGCTCAACTATGCCGAACCGCTGGGCCACTTCATGGCGTTTGTGCCGGGCTTGCCGCGTAGTGAACGCCGCCAGCAAACCTGGCCGTCGACGGTGGCGTATGTCGCAAGGCTGATTATTCACCGCTATGCCATGCTGGGCGTGCTTGACGAGGAAGGTTTCCCCTTGCGTGACATGGGTGTGCTTGATGCTCCCAAAAATCAGGGAGCACCTAGCACCATGGCTGGCAAAATCTGCCCGGAATGCGGAAACCCCACCGTCATTCACAAAGATGGATGTGATTTTTGTACCGCGTGTGGCTACGTTGGACAGTGTGGTTAAGGACTGGTTTGGAGGCGCCCGGTTAACCCTCTTGGCGCCTTCAGTCCCGCACGACTAGCACAGGGAGTTTGGTGTGCGACAGTACGGCTTGCGTGACGCTGCCGAGCACCAGTTTTTCCAGTCCGCTGCGTCCATGTGATCCCATAACGATCAAATCGGCCTGCATTGACTCAGCGGCCATCACCACGCCACGCCAAGCAGAGTGAGATTCAATCACGGAAGCTTCCACGCTGACGCCCGCGTCCGTGAACGCAGCTTTTGCGGCCTTTACGGCCGCATTGGCCTCGGCGGTCGCTGCACTCAGATACTCAGCCTGACCATAAGCAAAATCGGTTCCGACCCCGGTGAACGGGTAGGGATCAATCACGAAAATCGTAGAGACACGGCTGTCAAAGGCCTTCGCCAGCTGGATCGCCTTTTCAACCGCTAGCTGTGCTGTCGGTGAACCATCCACTGGAACGAGTATGTGCTTGAACATGATGAAAACTCCTTATTAATTGGCGATACCAAGTGTCTGACCGACCCATCTTAAAAACCATGACCGAAATCAACTAATCGAGGTTCCCTGTGCAATCCAGCAGGCAGATGCAAACGATTGACGCTATCACGATAACAGCCCACCAAGGCTGTTAGCAGATATTTTTTGCGGAAGCTGACAAGGTATCATGGTAACGCCCGAGCGGGCTGCTAGGAAGGTAGACTGCTTGCCCCTCAAATTAACTCAAGCTAGCGTCAGCGATTCCTGTGCGTCTTAATTCAATCAAGTTATCCGGGTTCAAATCTTTTGCTGAACCAACCAATTTCATGCTGCCGGGTCAGCTGGTGGGTGTGGTCGGACCCAATGGCTGCGGTAAATCCAACATCATGGATGCCGTGCGCTGGGTGCTGGGCGAGTCCAAGGCGTCGGAATTGCGTGGCGAGTCGATGCAGGACGTCATCTTCAATGGCACCAATACCCGCAAACCGGCCAGCCGCGCCAGCGTGGAACTGGTATTTGACAATGCGGACCACCGCGCCGGTGGCCAGTGGAACCAGTTCGGCGAGATTGCCGTCAAGCGGGTGCTTACGCGCGATGGCACCAGCAGCTACTTTATCAATAACCTGCCAGTGCGCCGCCGCGATGTGCAAGACGTTTTTCTGGGGACCGGCCTGGGGCCGCGGGCCTACGCCATCATCGGCCAGGGCACCATCAGCCGCATTATTGAGTCCAAGCCCGAAGATCTGCGCCTGTTTCTGGAAGAGGCGGCCGGTGTTTCCAAATACAAGGAACGCCGGCGCGAGACTGAAAACCGCCTGAGCGATACCCGCGAAAACCTGACCCGGGTGGAAGACATCCTGCGCGAGCTCAATGCCAATCTGGAAAAGCTGGAGGGTCAGGCCGAGGTCGCCAAGAAGTACAACCCCCTGTCTGCCGACGTCACGCTCAAGCAGCATCAGCAATGGTTTCTCAAGCGCACCGAGTCCGAGGCGGATCAGGCCAAGGTCAAGATGGAGGCGCAAGGCGCGGTCAACGCGCTGGAGAGCCGGGTGGCGGATTTACGCCACATCGAGGCCGAGCTGGAGACCGTGCGGCAGGCCCATTACGCGGCGGGCGATCAGGTCAACCAGGCGCAGGGCCTGTTGTACGAGGCCAGTACCGAGGTCGGCCGGCTGGAAGCCGAGATCCGTTTTGTGGTGGAAGGCCGCCAGCGCGTTGAACAACGCCTGATCACCCTCAAGGAGCAAGCCGCCCAGTGGACCACCCGCAGGGATGAAGCGCAGGAAGAAATTGAAAACCTGCTGGAACTGGCCATGCTCGGGGAAGAAAAAACCGAGTTGCTGGCGGCGCAATTGGAAGACCAGGCCCAGCAGTTGCCCGATCTGGAAGAGGCTTTGCGTTTGGCACAAAAAGGCGCTAACGAGCAACGCGCCAGTGTGGGCCAGGTGCAGCAGCAAATTCAGGTGCTCGCCGCTGAACAGCGCAGCATTGAGGAGCAATCACGCCAGCTCAGCGGCCGCCGGGAACGCCTGAGTGCGGACCGCAACGCCTTGGCGGCCCCCGATGAAGCGCGGCTGCTGAACCTGCAAAGCCAGCTGGACCAGGCCCAGGAGACGGCCAGCGTGGCCGAAGGCCGCCTGCATGAGTTGCAAGACAGCGTGCCACAACTCGACGAAACTCGGCGTGCCCAGCAACAGGCCGTCAACACCGAATCGGCCCGGCAGGCGGATTTGTCGGCCCGCATGGAGGCACTCAAAGCCTTGCAGGAAAAGGTCAAGACCGACGGCAAGTTGCAGCCCTGGTTGGCCAAACACGGGCTGGACCGTTTGCAGGGTTTGTGGAGCCGCATTCACATTGAGCAAGGATGGGAAAACGCGCTGGAAGGGGCGCTGCGCGAGCGCCTGGGCGCGCTGGAGGTGTCGCGCCTGGAGATGGTGCGCGCGTTCGGCA
>DATCIC010000420.1:0-2050 GCA_036508025.1 Rhodoferax sp.
GCACCACGCCTGCCGCGACAAGGCCATGGGTTTTTGCTTTTTCAACAACGTGGCGCTGGCCGCCAAGTACGCGCTGGAGCGCCATGGCTTGAAGCGGGTGGCGATTGTTGATTTTGATGTGCACCACGGCAACGGCACCGAAGACATTGTGGCGGGCGACAAGCGCATTTTGATGGTCAGCTTTTACCAGTATCCGTTTTACCCGCTTGATCACGTCCACTCCAGCGCGGCCAACCTGGTCAATCTGCCGGTGCCGGCCTATACCAAGGGCATGGAGATCAGGGAGTTGATCGAAAGCGCCTGGATGCCGCGGCTGGAGTCGTTTCGGCCCGAGATGATTTTCATCAGCGCCGGCTTCGACTCGCACCGCGAAGACGACATGGGCCAGCTCGGCCTGGTCGAGCAGGACTACGTCTGGATCACCCATCGCATCAAAGACGTGGCGCGCCGCCACGGCAAGGGTCGCATCGTTTCGTGCCTCGAAGGTGGCTATGCCTTGAGCGCGCTCGGTCGCAGTGTGGAGGGACATATCCGGGTGCTGGCCGATGTTTGATCCCGTTATCACCGACCTGGATGGCTGGGTTGCGGCGCTGAGCCAAACTGCGGCGCTGAAGGAACTCGGCGCACTCGCCTTGTGTGGCGTCATCGCCTGGCTGCTGGTGGCGCTGGTGCGCCGGGCCTTGGGGACGAACCCGACGACTTCCATCATGTTTGGTCGACGCATCGTCGATGGCGTGTTGTTTCCGCTGTTGCTGCTGTGCCTGGCCTATGCGGCGCGCGCCCTGATGCTGGGCCGGGTGCCGTTGGCGGTGTTCAAAATTGCCTTGCCGGTGCTCATTTCCTTGTTGGTCATCCGTCTTGGCGTCAAAGTGTTGCAGGCGGCTTTCAGTGAGACGCCGTTGGTGCGCCTGCTGGAACGCAGTATTTCCTGGGTGGCGTGGCTGGCCGTGGTCTTGTGGGTCAGTGGTTTGCTGCCGCTGCTACTCGAAGAGCTCGACCAGATCACCTGGAAGATGGGTGGCGCCAGGATGTCCGTCCGCACCCTGATCGAGGGCGGGCTGACCGCGGCGGCCGTGCTGATCTTCACCTTGTGGATTTCCGCCGCCATTGAGACCCGCTTGCTGCGCTCTGCCACCGGTGGCGAGTTGTCGCTGCGCAAGGCGGCGAGCAACGCCACCCGCGCCTTGTTGATGTTTGTCGGCCTGTTGCTGGCGCTGTCGGCGGTGGGGATTGACCTGACCGCGCTGTCGGTGCTCGGTGGTGCCATTGGCGTGGGGGTGGGCTTTGGCCTGCAAAAGCTGGCGGCCAACTATGTCAGCGGCTTTGTCATCCTGGCCGAACGCAGCATGCGCATTGGTGACAACGTGCGGGTTGATAATTTTGAGGGCATTGTGATGCAAATCAACGCCCGTTACACCGTCATCCGCTCACTCGCCGGGCGGGAGTCGATTGTTCCCAATGAATTGCTGATCACCACCCGGGTCGAAAACCTGTCGCTGGCGGATTCCCGTGTCTGGCTCAATACCGTGGTGTCGGTCGCTTATGACAGCGATGTGGACCAGGTGATGCGCTTGTTGAAAGAGGCGGCAGTGAACCAAGAGCGTGTGTTGCGTGAGCCTGCGCCTTCGGTCAACCTGGCAGCCTTTGGTGCCGACGGGCTGGAGTTCAGGGTTGGGTTCTGGATCGCCGACCCCGAGAACGGCAGTGACAACTTGAAGTCCTTGATCAATCTGGACATACTCAAGTCATTGCGTGAAAACCAGATTGAGATTCCCTATCCGCAGCGCGTCGTGCATACGCTGGCCGTGGCTGGGAATCCGGGCTCACAACTTTGACCAAGGAGGTTCGCATGACTTTATCGCTGGCTGTGCCCACCCCGCTGGAATACTTTGCATCGCTGGTGCACAGTGATGCCGACTTTGCGTTGTTGGAGGCCGCTGCCTGCCTGGCGCAAGACGAATACCCGGAACTCGACGTGCAAGACGTGTTGGGGGAGGTCGATCAACTACTGGCACGACTCAAACATCGCATCGCGGCGGATGCCGGCCCC